>JAQVWF010000043.1 GCA_028698615.1 Syntrophorhabdaceae bacterium | reverse complement strand
ATCGACGGAGGTGAATCCTACAGGAAAAAGTTGAGCCCTAAAACCCGGCAATAACAGACTACCATCTCTGGCAAAAGTGGGGAATTACCGCGGCCCCGGGGGTGGGGAATTACCTTGGCTCTTGACACGGGGAACACGCCATTGTCGAGAGCCCGATTGACGCCATGTCCGAAACATCCCCGCGTATGCGGGGAACACAATTTGCCTATATGACAGGCTTCGTCCGGCAGCGAAACATCCCCGCGTATGCGGGGAACACTCCCTTCCCCCCCTTCCTCATCCTGCCGATGACGAAACATCCCCGCGTATGCGGGGAACACTTACCGGGGCACATACGGTCCGCATATACGAACGAAACATCCCCGCGTATGCGGGGAACACTCTGTCGAGTCGGCCCGATCTCAATCGAATTCCGAAACATCCCCGCGTATGCGGGGAACACCACTGATAAAGATGATATCGTCTGTTATCTGCCGAAACATCCCCGCGTATGCGGGGAACACCGTTTTGCTCGGTACGGGGTCTTGAATGTCGATCGAAACATCCCCGCGTATGCGGGGAACACTACTGTTAACTCTTCCGACATTTGTTCACCTCCGAAACATCCCCGCGTATGCGGGGAACACCGAACGGGCCGGAGGCGAATGTCGTCTTTGACACGAAACATCCCCGCGTATGCGGGGAACACCCTTCCGGCAAGAGATCCTCGAAGAGATATTCCGAAACATCCCCGCGTATGCGGGGAACACGCTTAATATGGGATGGGACACGAAAACCCTTAACGAAACATCCCCGCGTATGCGGGGAACACACGCCTTTACGCCAGACGATAATTCGTTGAATCGAAACATCCCCGCGTATGCGGGGAACACACAAAGGTCCAGATCCCGCCGTCGGTCATGAGCGAAACATCCCCGCGTATGCGGGGAACACCTCTCCACAGGGAGCTGAACGAGTTGGTAAAGCCGAAACATCCCCGCGTATGCGGGGAACACTTATCTTCGGGAGACACAAACAGCGATAAAACCGAAACATCCCCGCGTATGCGGGGAACACTGCTTTATTCTCTCCCCATGTCGTCTTGAACTCGAAACATCCCCGCGTATGCGGGGAACACACAATGGCACGCCCAAGTAGGTTGTGTTTACCCGAAACATCCCCGCGTATGCGGGGAACACAGGACACCCGCACGGTCAACCTGCCCATCCGCCGAAACATCCCCGCGTATGCGGGGAACACGCTATCTCGACGGGGAAACCTGTGCCGATGGACGAAACATCCCCGCGTATGCGGGGAACACGTGGCGGTTTTAAGCACCTCCAGCCTCGGATACGAAACATCCCCGCGTATGCGGGGAACACGACGGGGCTCCACTTCGAGCGGCGCGTGTATGACGAAACATCCCCGCGTATGCGGGGAACACTCAAGGAATTCACGCAAGACAAGATAATGCACCGAAACATCCCCGCGTATGCGGGGAACACAACAGGGTTTCGGGTCTGAGGTATTCACACATCGAAACATCCCCGCGTATGCGGGGAACACCTCAACGGGCGTGCCGAAGGGCGGGGAGAAGCCGAAACATCCCCGCGTATGCGGGGAACACCTTTTTTGTATCGGGTTATTCATGTTTGTGGCCGAAACATCCCCGCGTATGCGGGGAACACTTCTCACCGTCTGGTATTCGAGGTTCCTGTAACGAAACATCCCCGCGTATGCGGG
Organism: Syntrophorhabdaceae bacterium; assembly: GCA_028698615.1. Taxonomy (NCBI): domain Bacteria; kingdom Pseudomonadati; phylum Thermodesulfobacteriota; class Syntrophorhabdia; order Syntrophorhabdales; family Syntrophorhabdaceae; species Syntrophorhabdaceae bacterium. The sequence goes on along the minus strand of JAQVWF010000043.1, from coordinate 17,533 downwards.
GAACACGATCCTTCTGTCTTTTGTCATGATCCCCTCCTCGAAACATCCCCGCGTATGCGGGGAACACATTAACTGTAACCCCTTAAAATCATATTCTTTTTTCAAAGAGCAAAAGTCCACCAACATTATTCCTGCAGGTTCCCGCCTTGTTATGTATGTACAAACGACCTAACTTTTGACCGCAGCCTGTGTCGTCTTTACACGTCTTAGAGAGAAAGTCCCGGCGCTGCACACAAAGCTCGTCCGTGCATCCATCAGTGAATCGTTTCCTTCTTTGAAACTATCCGCGTCTTCCTGCCTGGTGAATTCTTCAAGGCTTCTTTCACCGATCAATGACTGGACAGCCTCGCCGCGTGTTGCATACAGACCCGCATACACCGGGGCGGTCGGAATACAGCACTTTCTGCCAAGCCATATTCCCCAGACCGGATCCTGCAGGCCCTCAGCTATTCTCTGGAGCAAAATGTCATCACCTTGCAGGACAACTCCAAAAGATGTATCCGTGAGATACTGACGGTGAGTGATGACCGTCGCCTTGGCACCCGCATTCTCTTCTGTGTGTTTCTTTGCTTTCTTCTGCGGTTTCGCAAGATCATCAAAGGCCAGATCCGCTTCATTCACCGTTATTGTGTCCAGGATAGTGTGAAAATCCGTTAGCCTCTTCACGGGAAGAACCCGTCCTCTTCTATACCGGGGTATGGATATTGCGAGCATTTTTACATCGTTGAAAGACCGGATAAACTGCTTTTCCTCATCGCCTCCCCGGGAATAGCCCAACGCCGCACAGCACATCCCCATGACGGCGCTCCTGGTTGGCATCAATGCAGTGTCCCGCATCATGAAGCGGCTCTGAAGGCCCCATGACTGCATGGGACCCTGAAGCCGTATCGCCAGATATCTGATATTATCATCCAACATAGTCTACCATCCTCTCGATAAGGTCGTTAAGGTTCATGACCTCGACTGATCCATGTTTATTTTCCATGCCAGCCTGGCCGTACCCAGAGACGGTCACCCCGGCGAATTCTGCCTCGATGCCCCACGTTTCAACAAGGTCCGAGTAATCGTCGTTGATGCGGCGTATAGACTCCAGGACATACCCCTTCCCCGTTTTTGAAACCGGCCGCTCGAATGCGTTGACCAATTGGAGCGGGTGCCCTTTCTCCCGAATCACGCCGAGGACATACGCAGGCATGGTATTGCCGTTCATGCTGTTCCTCCGTGCGGAAGGCACAGCCTTGACAAACCCCTGAATGAACGCCATGACGACCGCCTTCCGTTCTTCCTGGGTCATCGTCTTGCCAAAGTGGTCCTCCTGCGCAAGCATGGTGAGGTTTAATGCGGCGAACCGGTAATAAGTGGCGGAGTTGAATTCAAGCACCTCGACCATGCCCGCTCCGGTCTTGTCGACAGGTTTCCGCTCGTCGACCGCGGTGAAGTAATCGATCTCCGAATCGACCTCATGCGTCGAAAGGGCATGCGAGAACATAGACGCGCCATCAACAGACAGGGAACTGTCAGCGGCGATCATCCGTCCGAAAAGGCCGATGTCTGCTGCGTCCTTTGCAAGTCCGTCAAACCGGGAAAGGGCCTTCTGAAGGGCCTTTTTCATGGGGCCGTTCACCTTCTCTTTTTTCTTGTTTTTCCTGCCAGCCGCCGCCCCCTCCAGCTCCGGGTCTGGCTCCTTGATGGCGGCTTCTTTCTCCTCCGGTGTCAATCCATAGATAGAGCCCGCGATCTTTTCAAATTCATTAGGGGAAAAGAACATCATAGTTTTCACCCTGTCGTCCTTGTCGGATTCAACCTTGCCAAGATAATTGCCTGCCTTGCGGGCGAGGGCCACGGCCATCTCCTCGCTTTCCCCGAGGCCCTGAAGCCTCGACGATATCTTGTCAAAGATAAGTTTGGTCCTGATGCCCTTAAAGAAGCCATCGGAGTCAAACTGGTCGCGCGCTTCCTCACGGCATGCCCTTTTGGCGCACTGGCTCGATACCCTGCCCCTGAGGACTCCGCCAAAGAGAGCGCTTTTCGGTGAATTGTTGTCATCACGGTTAAGGCAGCTGACGGGGAATGACTGCAGTACATGAAGCTCTAAGTGTTTCATATGTTGCCTCCTTATGTTTTTTATCTGACAGGAGCGAGAAGCAAAAGGCCGAAACCGAATCCCTTCGCGCTGCCGATGCCTTCGTTGTATGTCCTCTTAAACTGTGCCCGGTCGGTGACCTGCAACACACCGCGGAACCTGGCGCCGCCGTGGACGCCGGCGTTGCCTTGCCTGCCGGTGAAATATGACTTCCCGATGGTCATAATATCGAGCGGCGTATTTTCGTCCTCTATTATGCGGAACCCGCCCGGGATATCGGCGGGGGGAGAGCCTTCCCGTATCCTGCTCACCTCGCCTTTTCTCGCCAGCCAGCGCCGGAGGTCATCGTCTTTAATAAGCGGAACGCGTTTGCTCCTGCCCTGCTTCACGCCTTCAGCATCACGGACCACGATCGCCTTCGTCGGGTTGACGACAAGGTCAAAATAATACCTGGCGTGTTCGAGGAACGACGCAGGGATCTTTTTCGTCTGGAACGACCCTTCAGGGCACCAGGTCGGTATCTCCGGCTGTCTCTTGGAAAGCAGCCAGACGTGGAACTCGTGTTCCGTCGGGTCGATCCGGGTCAGGAAATCCCGTTTCTGCTCGCGCGCGGAAGAGGGGAAGCACCCCCAGAGCGCCTTGTGGATGGAATAGCTGTCGGTGAATCCCGCCTTGTAGGCGTCAAACGTTCTGAGCCGGATCTGCGTTAGCCAGTTCATCTGCTTTCTCCTTTCTTTTGGTCTTGACGGGTGCGTTCATTTTCCAGAACTCCTGCGCCCACCGGGTTTTTACCCTTCCCCCCCAACGGCTGATATCTTTTGCCAGCTGTTGATAGTTGACCGGTATGTCCTGGGATTTCGCGAAACGGACAATATGGGCCACATGCCCGAAAACGTCCCGGGCGTTGGCCGCTATCAAGATCTGAAACCGCCGTTCAGTGGGGGGTTGTCTTGGACCCGGCGGCCGTCGGGTCTTCTTTGCGGGCCCTGGCGATCTGTCTGCAGGTAGTGCCGAGGTTCCCGGTAAATATCTCTTTTTGATGGGTCGCGTATAATCCGGCGACGAAGCTGTTGACCCGGTCGGCCACATCTATGCCCACGCGCGCCAGCGCCGGCCATGCCCGGTGCTTCCTGCTCTCCACCAGCACACAACGCAGGGCCGCCATGAAGCCCTTGTCACCAGCATGTTTACGTTCCCGTAATTTATTCAGATACTCGTACATTTTCTATTCCTCCTGTAATTTGCTGTATGCGTTTAGTCAGATGTTTGAGCCCCTTCATATAGGCCTGCAGACGACCTGGCCCCTCCCGCCCGCACATGGTTTCGTAGACATCACGGGCCGCCCGGGTGAGGCTGTTCCTCCAGGTAACGCCGGTCGGCGTAAAGTCATCCGTGCCGATCGCTTCGATATGTGCGACAAGAAGAGGAAGACTGCCCTCGACCAGGGTCCAATAGAACTCCCCTGCCCTGTCGGCAAGGCCTTTCCCTTTTGCAGAGAGAGACTTGCAATATTTAATAATAGCCCCGCCCAGCGCCTGGGCAACCCGTTCGGCGTTCTGCACCCCGTCCGAATATACCCCGCTATGCTCGCGGACGGCAGCGGGGACATGGAACACTGATTCGACGATCTTGTGGATCTTCTGTTTTATGCCTTTTTCGCTGATGAAGGAGCATACGTGGATGTCGCAGGGGCTGTCCACGGGGATATTGGACAATGCCCAAACGCTTCCATCGTCACTCTTTTCTGAGGAACGTTTGACGATTATCGCTGGCAGTTCCCGCCATAAGGCTTTGTTTTTGTCGACCGTGACATATTTGCGTATCTCGACCCCGCCATTTTTTGCTTTTTCCACTACGATAGCGGCAGTCGGGAGGAGCACCACGCCGCCCTGCGGCCCATCCACATTCTTCCCCTCCTCTTCCGTGAGCGATCGGAATATGAACCCGAGGCCGCAATACATCCCGTTACCGTCAGGCAATATCCGTATGAGCCGGGTGAGGGGAACCAGGGAACCAAGATAGGTGCCGGTGGCATTGCTTATCGCATCCTTGTCTCCCCTCGACCGGGGGAACTGCTCCCACACGGGTCGGCCCATTCCGACGCCGTGCCTTTCAATTTCTTCATGGGTGACAAGGTTGAGGCACAGGGTCTCGAGGAGGTTACGTCCCCTGAGGAAACAATGCGCTATGGCCGGGCCGCACGGTCCGCTCGGCTGGCCCGCGACCGGGGTGTCTTTTCCCTGCCATCTGGCCTTCGGTCCCGCCCCCTGGAGGGCGAAATTCAGATATGTTATCAGGTCCAGGGCCGCTTTCGGCCGGTCCGCATGGGGCCGGTCGGGAATGTCCTGGTAGTTGAAGACCTTCGGGTTGCCGCCTTTTGTCAGCGTGAAGTCGAGATGTGAAAGAGGGGTTATATCTTTTCCCCCCAGGTCCTTCACCTGCAGCCATGGGAAGTCCGGGTGAAAGAGCTCAAACAGGTCCTTGTGGTCCGAGAGATAGGCTTGAACGGCCCCCGGCAGCCTTTTCCGGGCCTTTTCCCACTCCTCGTAATCTTTGGGCCCGTCAAGGGCCGCGTGGGCAACGCACATCAGGAGCCTCATCGCAGCCACCCGTTGGTGGGGCAAGACAGCGAGGTCAATAATTTTTTCATTGCTCAACGCATCACGGATACTTGCCAGTCTTTCCCGGCCACCCTCCAGCACGGGTATCCAATCGTTAAATGCGACATTCACTTTTGCCTTACCTCCTTTTATTTATGGCCAATCCAATCTCGGCGTTATATGAGAAAGAATATTTGTCCTTCAACTCTTCCATAGTCACCGTCCCGTCGTTGTTCACAATCGCAACCAGATAATTGCCGGGAAAATACTTTTCAAACGGCCCGTCCTGGGTATATGGCCTCTCGAAATGATATATAGCGGCCTTGACGACGTTCTTGTGTATCGAACGCGCCGGCGAGATCCGGAAATCGTCGTTGGCGTTCACGGTATCGCTGCTCCCGTCAAGAAATACGACCCGACCCTGGCCTATGCTCCGGCACAGAACAACCGGGACTGTTTCGATGTCGGTGAACCTCGTCCTGGTGTCGTCATCAGTTAAAGCGGGCAGTCCCCCGGCGCAGTTCGCGGCGGCGGCCTGCTTCAGCATCCCCTCTGTTCCTTTGTGACGCATCCAGAGCTCGACCCATGCTTCAGGCTCCCCGTCCCGTTCCTCATACGTTGATTCGAGGACCTGCCTGATCTGCGTCGGGACTTCGATGCTGTGGTCGGGCAGGTTCTTCCACACTTCGAGAGACCGAAGCAGAGCATACACTGAGTAGACATTTCCCTTGGGTCCAAATGCCTTCTCTATATCTCCGCCGGTCATCCATTTCAGTTTTTCGATTGAATAGGGTTCGTCAATGATATAAACATGCGGGGTGTCGGCTCCCGGGCGGTTTCTCCTTTCATGGCGCCAGAGCCTGCCTATGCGCTGCAGGAGCATGTCGCTCGGGGCGAGCTCCGTAATTAACAGATCGGCGTCGATGTCGACGCTTTGTTCGACGACCTGGGTGGCAACGAGTATACGGGCAGCCCGGTTTCCCCGGGATTTGCCAAGACGCGCCATCCACTCGTTCTCGTGGGCCTCCCTTTGCCAGAAAGGAAAGCGGGAGTGGAGGAGACCGACCGTGATCCCTCCGGAGCTGGTTGCTTCTCTTACACGGGTGTACTGGTTCTGCGCTTCATCTATCGTGTTGCACACCCACAGCACGCAGCCCCCTTTGCCGGCGGTTTCCGCGGCCTTCGACAGGGCGTAATCCTTTTCCACAAAATCAACCTTCACAACCTTACGCTGTTCCCCGGGCACGGCTGCCGTTATGGGGGAGAGTTCCCTGTCGTCTTCCCGCCTCCCCGTGACCAGGGGATAAGAGGGGATGTCACAGGTTTGTGTCCTCAGCAGACCGGCCCGTGCGTCGGCGGTCAGTGTGGCGGACAGGATGATCACCGTGCACCCGAGGTCCTCGAGCGAGCCTATCAATTTTTTAATGATCGTTGCCGTATACACGTCATAGGAGTGTATCTCGTCGAGAATGACGACTTTCCCGGCCAGGGCGAAGTGGCGGACAAAAGAGTGTTTGACCGTCAATTCCCCGAGAAGCAGCTGGTCAACCGTCCCCACGCCGAAGCGCGCCAGCAATGCCCGTTTGTTTGAGGAGAACCAGTCTCTCCCCGCCCTTGCGTCTTCCCGCCAGTTTATCTCCCCGGCGGTTATTGCCGGGTTTATTGACCCGCTGTTCGTATTTTTCAGCCAGGAGGCTGCATGGATGAGCCTGCTCGATGCGGTTCCCTCGGTAATGCGGTCGAGATACTTGTTTATGCGTTCGTGGATACTGTTGCTTGTTATCTGGGTAGGCAACGCAAAGTACAAGCCGCCCGCCTTGCCGGAAACCATTAACTCGTAGGCGGCGGCGAGGGCGATCTCTGTCTTGCCCATACCCATCGGCGCCTCGACCACATAGACCCCGGGACCGGTGATGGCGGCGATGGCCTTCGATTGGAAGTCGTACGGGGTTACGCCGAATATGTCTTTAAATGCCAGGGCGGGTTTGATATGCGGGCGGGAAAACCCAAGGATGTCAAGCACCCGCCGGACATGATCGCGATCCTGCAGGCGGGGGAAACAAACGTTATCCGAACCAATCCAGTCCGCAACAGAGATGACCCCGCCCAGCCATTTCAAGGCTGGAGAATCAAATGAGCCAGGGTCAAAGCAGGGCCCTGTATCCATCAGGCTAAAATACTGGAGCACGTTTTCAGCGTGATCGTTGCGCTCTGATTCCCATTTGATGCCTGCCTTTGCATCATCATTCAGAGGAGCCGACCTGTCCTCAGGAGCCAGAAACTGCCCGTGATGACCTCCAATGGCCGAAGCGATATATTTTGCTCTGGTATGGCTCACGCCTTTTTGTTTGAGGAATTTTTGTGTAAAAACCTGGGAGACATAACCGTGTTTCGTTGCTCGTTTGTTTCCTGTTATAAAAGCGCCATTCTTGTACGCGCCCAACAACCCGTTTTGCATGAGCCATTGACGGCATTTCATTTGAAAGGCGGGCGATATCTTCCCGATGTCGTGCAAAGCCGCCAGGACGCCCACTTCTTTTGCGGTTATCCCGAACCTGTCCAGCATCCCCGGCGTCAGCATTTCAACAAGACATTCCGCGACGCATCCTACATTTATCATGTGGTCGTAAACCGAGAGTGCCGGATTGCCATCCTTATCCGTTTTAGCCCAAAATGTCATCTTCCCTCCGATATTCAAATAGCATCCTGCGCCGCCTCTTTCTCCACGTCCGCCCCGTGGTCGTCCGCATGCTCGAGCTGATAGAAATGCTTTACCGGGACAGTGGGAGTAATGGCGACCACCCGGTCCCTTTGCCCAGCGTCGCACAGGTCATCCCGCCAGTCCCTTTCCTGACGTCGGCGAGGAGGTCTTGAACGTTGGGATTTGGATAGGTCCCGGAAGTTATATGCCAGCCATCTCTCCCTCCAGGGAAATCCGTCAGGCTCACTCCACCTTCTTTAGCCCGAAAAGAATGTCCAACATTATTTGATAATTTCTCATCCTATTTTGATAATTTCTTATCATATGAAAGTGTCAACTGTTTGTCACTGTAAAATAATAACGCCAGATATCCGGATACGTCCCCTGAGCAATCAGCGTCTTCAGTTCCCGGACCTGGAACAGGGGGAGGACGATGCCCACCGTTTCGCCACAAGACGCTCTATTTTGTATTGTGAGAGGTTTTTGGGGGACCGGTATCGTGGAAGCACACAGCAACCCGGCCTTCACGTAATTGCCCGTGGTCTGATAAATCAAGGAAAGCTTGCCGTATGCGCCTGCAGTATCGGTATGTTCGGGTCCGGGAGACCTCTCTTGAATGGCCAACACTTTCCCTGCAATTGCAGCGGCTTCAGGGTAACGGGCTTCTTTGTCCGGCCGGGCATGTTGTTCGACGAGTCTTTTTACCCCGCCCTGCGGCCGGGCCGAAGATACTTCAGGAGAGACGGACACAATGACAAACAAGGTAGTCAGTGCGCAAAAGATTCCTTTGCTTGGGGTTCCATTCATCATTCACCTCGTCTCTATATGAATAACGATATAGCCGAAACATATATCGCGATGGAACGGCAAAACAGAGAATCCCTTGCAGTGTGTATTATATTGTATGATATTAGTGATTGTTGCAGTCAACAACTTTCTTCAATCACCTGAAATTCCTTCCCGTACCTTACCGGGAATCCGGACCGGACGCGCCCTGCCTTAACCCATGCCCGCGGAGCCGAGCCCCCTGGCAGGCGGCATGAACCCGATGGTCCTTTTCGCGTTGCCCTTCCTCGCGAACCGGTCTGCAACCGTCGGGTCCCACCTGTCGAGGCGCATCACCTGACCCTTCCCGACGGGCCCCTTCTCGAGCCGCCTTGCCACGAGGATGGTGAGCATCTCCTTCGCCACCCTCAGGGAGTCCGTTTCGGCCGCGATCATCCCGGCGACCTCGTCGCTAACCTCTATGGCGAAGGGGAGCCTCCTCTGCGTTTTCACCTGTTCCGCCATATAGTCCCTGACAATGACCCTCCTGTCGTCCTCGCCGGTCCGGTATCCGCCAGGAAAGCGGGGAAGGCCGGTCGAGGTCAAAGCGCTTGAAGTCGTCCGAACGAAGAACGGGGCGCAGGTCTGTGTCGAGTTGGTCGCGCAGTTCGGCTAATCTCTCCACACCAAGATCGATTTTTCTTTCATCCGGCATAGACTTTTTGTCTTTGAGCATCTGAAAAAACTCGCCGTCCAATGGGTCGAGCCCCAAAGAATAGACGGCGTGATCGATATCGTAAAAATCCCTGACCGCGATATATTTACGGCTCAAAGCCGCCAGGATCTTCTCCGCTATGCATTCCGCAAAGGAAATACACTGTGCTTGAATTGGCGACAGCGCCGGTCTCCCCGTATCCGGGTTGATAAGCATAGTGTTGACAGCGCCCTGAATGCCCGGTTTATAAAGGGCACCCCTTAAATCGATGTCTATCTTGATCGTCCCCAAATCTTCACTCAATAAAGACCGGTAGTTTATGATAACGCCATAATGTTTTGACTCGTTCGCCCCCTTTAAACCTTGTCCTATCTGAAAACAGTCAAGGTCTTGGTCTTTTGGCAGATCGGAGAAGATTTGCTCGAGGGGTTTCATTTGGTTGCTTCGGGATGTGCGGTTTTCTCTACCGGTGGGCGTGATCGAGAAATCGAGGTCCTCACTCAGGCGGTAAAAGTCTGCATAGACTTTTGAAAGACATGTTCCACCTTTAAAGACAAGATCGGGACATTTCGAAGACAAATATTCCAGGAGTAAAGTACAATAATAGTCTTTTTCAACCAGAATACCGGAAAATCTTGTCGTTGCGCTGGTTGCGTCCAATGCTTTTCCGAAAGAGTTATCGTTCTTGTGGATATCACTCACCATTGATGATTATTCCCCATCTCTTATTTAGCTTGCCGCGTTTGGGCTTCTTCGGGAGCCACGGGATCGTCGCCACGGTAGGTTTTAACCTCTTCTCGAGCTTCTCCAACAGTCTGTCGTCCACGCCCAGGATTTCCAGTAATGCCCCGATACGTCTGATCGTGGCAATATCACCATAACGCAGCGTACACTCTACCAAGGCCTCGGCAGTTATTTTTTTCTCCCTGAGGTCCCTGCGTATCCACCTGTAAACACGAGTTAAGTAGCCGAATCTGGGCCAGTCGTAGACCGCGTCAACAAGAGTCCGGACACGGGAAGAATATACGGCAATCTCTCCACTCCTCCACCTGACATCCTCGGTATCTCCGAGCCTCTCCGGCCCGACTTTGATGAGCTCCAAATATACAGAGCCAATCTTTTTTGATCCTGATATTTTGTCGTTGTACGCATATACCAGGACCGGCACCTGGGTGGAAAAACCATACCGATTGAACATATTCGGCCCACAGATCTGATACCGGCCGCCCTTGTCCCTCATGAGCGTGTTGATCGCCAGGGCCATGTCGGGGCTCCATTGACCCCAGGACGGCAGTTTTTTCGGGGCAAGATAGAGCCCCCTGCGTACACGGGCGATCATTTCGGCGCGGGACAGGCGGCTCAGAAGCTTGCGCTCCTGGACGGGCGTCAACCCGAGGGCGGCCTGCAGTTCACCAGTCTCTACAGTGGCCGTTTTTTTCTCTGTGCCTTTTGACTGGACATAGACGAAGAAGCGGATCCCGAGGGGGCCGAGATACGCACCGCGCCGTACATTGGTATCAGGAACGCCCTGGGCGTCGGCGGGTTTGTTGGATATATCTTTTGAAATATTCATAGACTCATTGTATAACAATATTAATCCCCTGTCAAGGGATTAACCTGAAATAGGATACAATACAAAGGTCGTCACATCCCCATCCCATCCGCCTCGCCCAGCCCTGTTTCCTGATGCACATACTCCCGGAGCAGGGCAAGGATTTCCTCGTTGAAAGGCTTCACAGCTTCCGGGTCGGGATTGATCTCGACAGGATCCGCCCCGTTTTCCAAGAGCAACCGCGCTATTTTTGCATGACCTTCCATGCATGCCCATTCAAGAGGGGTGTGTCCGAGCCCATCAGGCATATTCACGTCCGCTCCGTAGTCGATCAGGAGCCGGACGATGGCGGAATTGCCCGTTTTGCTTGCAATAACAATCGGCGTTTGTCCTGTTTTGTCTATAACGCTCTCCACATCCGCCCCCATTTCGATAAGGTAAAGCGCAGCGTCTTGAAGCCCCCTTTCACAGGCCTCGATAAAGGATTCGTTGATCTTGCTAATGCGGACAGTCTTCTTTGTGTTGGTCAATTTCACATTCCTCCAGGGGATATATTTGTGGTGCAGAAAGTGGAAAAATACAGCTCAGGACGGTTCTCCTGAAACCAGGCAAGGAGCTCTTCCCGGAATTTATTGCCGTCCTCCATTTCCAAGGCCGTTTCCAGCACCGCTTCGGGATCATATTCTTTAAATAGCGCGATAAGGTCATTTTTTTCATCACCCGGGGCGGAAAGGGCCCTGACAATATTGGATTTTGTCGCCCCGGCGGATGAGGATGAGTGCGCCTTGAGATTAGGGTTTCACATCCATCGTACAGAAAGCCGAAAACACCAGCTCAGGGCAGTATTCCCTGTAAAGCGCCACGATCTCGTCTGTGGAATTCTTTTGTTCGCTCGCCAAGAGGAGGTCCAGGCCCGTATGACCGTTGCTTGTCCTGGCCGTCAGCTTTGCCCCGTTCTCGATCAGGAGCCGGGCGAGATTGGGGAAGTTCCAACGGCAGGCGTGGTGAAAGGGAGTTTCGCTGTTATTGTCCCGCGCGTCCGGATCGGCGCCGTGGTCAATGCAAAGTGCCGCGACCTCGCGGAACCCTTTCATGCACGCGTAGTGGAGGGGGGTGAAGCCATTGGCCGGAAACTGTGCGTTGGTCTCTGCATGAGCGTCGAGGAGGATGCGGGCGATGTCGACACGGCCTTTCATCGCCGCCCAGTGCAGGGGCGTCTGACCAAGGTGGTTGCGTGTGTCGGGATCCGCCCCCGCGGCGAAAACGCGCTGGATCTCGCTTATCACCCCTAATTTCATATTGGTCCAGAGGAACGCGTTGAGTGTTTTGCGGATATTCATGCGGATGTCTTTTTTGACCCTGGCGTCCTGCAGAATTGCACGGCACACTTTCCCGGAGGCGTTTGAGATAAGATACCCTATCGGTTCGTGATATTTATGGTCTATTGCGTTCACGTCCGCGCCGTGATCGATAAGAAGACATGCGATCTCAAGACAGGCGCGTTCAACAGCGTCGGTGTGTTTCCGGGTCTTCACGAAGGAATCGAAGATGACGTGCAGCGCCGTCTGGCCAAGGTGGTTGCGCGCGTTCACGCCGGCGCCGGACTCAAGAAGGAACTTTATCATCTTTACATCGCCTGCGGCAGCTGCGTGATGGAGCATGGTCCAGCCAGATTCGTTCCTCGCATTCACATCCGCCCCCGCCTCGAGTGCTCGTTTGAGGGACCGGATACTCCCGTATAATGGTTTGTTGGCGTTAACAGTGGTGAAGTCTTCTTTTCTCATCGGCATTTACAGGCTACCTCCCGGGGATATATCGCTGGTGCAGAATTTAGAGAAATAAAGCTCCGGCGCGAGCTCCTGGAACCATTCGAGACGCAGTGATCGGGCGGAACATTCAGACAGCTCAAGTATTGCATTCAGGATATCATTGGGCGCATGTTCGATGAATACCCGAAGTAATTCCTTCATCTCCTCTTGTCCTTCAGGGAGATTCTCGTCTCCGGCGAGGGCAAGGCCAATAGGTGTAGTACAGCACATAGCATCGTCCCGCTCGTAGATCCCGGCACCATGTTTAAGAAGAAACGCGGCGGCCTTCGGGTTCGGGTTCCTGCAGGCATCGTGGAGCGGTGTGTTGCCGTGCTTGTCCCACGCGCCGACCTCCGCACCGGCGGAGAGGAGGAACGCTGCTATTTCGAATCTATCGTTCCAACATGCCGCATGGAGTGGTGTTTCGCCGTCGGCATTATACCCTTCGATCAATTTGCGGGGGTTCCTATTTCTGGCAAAAATGGCTTTTACGGTCTTCAAGTCGTCATCGGCGATAGCCCGAAAGAGCTTCTGCCTGGGGGAAAGTCTCTTAGTTTTGGCCATCACATCCCCCCGGGTGACATCTGTGCTGTGCAGAACTTCGAAAAATACAGCTCGGGGGCATACTCACGGAAGAGCTCGAGCGTTGTCCCCCTGTAAGGGTCGCCTTCTTCCAGTTCCAGGATATAATCGAGTGCCGTCCGGCTGTTATCGGCTACAAGACCGACATCAGCGCCACGGTCAAGGAGGAGGCTGATCACGGCGGGGTCTCCGTGTTTGCACGCCAGGTGTGTAGGTGCGATCCCCCCGGATGACCGCACGTTCACGTCGGCGCCGCTGTCCAGTAGGAGACGGACCGTTTCAAACCAACCGTAATTGCACGCCTCATGTAACGGCGTCCAGCCGTCCTTATCCGCCGCGTTGACATCCGCGCCGCTCTCGAGCAATAGCCGGACGATCGCGAGGTGTCCATCGTTGCATGAGGCGTGCAATGCAGTTTCACCCGCCACGTCGCGCACGTTCACGTCGGCGCCGTGATCGATGAGGAGTTTCACGATGTCTACGTGCCCGACAGAGGACGCGTTCATCAAGGCTGTGCTGCCTTCGTGGTCCTGTGCATTCACGTCTGCGCCATGTTCCAGTAATAGCCGGATGATCTTCACATCTTTGCTATGCGTGCAGGCCCTATACAGTGGATAGTATCTGCTTTTGTCAAAACAGTCTCCGGAATTCACGTCCGCCCCCGCCTGTATGGCTTTCCAGAGATTTTTGAAAGAAGACAGGCTTATCGCATTGTGCAGGTCCTTCTGCAGGGTGCTTTTGGATTTCTTTCTGACTTCCGCCATACCGCTATTCTTTAGGCCTCCATCATCGCATTGGCCAGAACCTTCCTGAACTTTTCCCCAGTCTCCGTGAGAAAGCAGGCAAACCGCCTCCGCTCATACAGATCGGGCCGGGAATCAACGAGGCCGTAGCCACCTAACTGGCCGGTCTTTTTGTTGTATGATGTGCCCAATGCTATAATGTTCCTGCTGACGGTAGCCTGGGGCATGCCGAGTCTTTTTGCCAGTTCTGTCTGGGTTATTCCGTCTTCCTGACAGACTGCCAGGAAGAGATGCAGCTGGGAGATCGCGAAATCCGGGCTTACGAGCTCCCGGACTGCCCCGATCATCTTTTCGAATTTGGCCATTGTCTCCAACCCAGTCTTGGTTCCTGTGGATTTCTTCAATGTTTCTCTCCTACATGTGTTTTATAATGCGCAAAAGCCTGCAGGCTTGATCATCTACAAGAATAAATAGCACCCCGGGGAGATCTGTTCCCGACGATCAGGACGGTCGAGGATAAGTTTCTTCGGATTCATCTTCATCAGTATTTCTCAGACCTTTGAGAAAACCAGCCACATACCGGTCAACGCCCGTATTACGCGCTATCCGCATCAAACGTTCCAGGTCCAGGTCATCGACATCGGTATCGAACGGCGGCATGGTGAGTTTGCTCTTACTGCGCGGGGTCGCCGCCAGATAGATCCAGTCGACAAGGGCTTTCTCAGGGGTAGCACGCGTGTAGAACTTTGCCGTCGGATCAATGAGGTCGGATGGGATCCCGGCGTTGCTATCAAGCATGCGCTCGGGCAGGGCATGAAGCCTGAATTCCCCGAAGTCCCCCGTAACAGTCCGGACCATCGGCGACACCCTTCCCCCGGCTTCTGTATGTCGGATCGGGGCGACGAAGGTTATCGCTCTCGGCGGGTTATTTATAATGCCAAAAGCACCCAGGACATACTGAAGTGATACAACCGCGCCAGGATACATATACTGGCAGGCTTCGGGCGGAACAACGGGAGGATGGGCGCGCATATTTGCATAAAGCGAACGATATACCTTGACGAGCTTGCCAGCCTCGGTCATCTCGTTTATCCATGAGTGCAGCGTGTTGTCGGTTATGGTCGGCCTGACATCCTGGGCAATCTTGAGCAGGACGGACGTGGATACAAAACGCATGGCCCTTGGCCCATACAATACCTTCTCAATTTCATCACGCCATCTCATAATGTCTGTCCTGGTTGATTATGATCATCATTATTTTCTCCGGGATCAAACCTGGTAATAATTGTCTCAATCTTCTCCCCGGTCATCATAACGATCTTATGAAAGTATTCTTCGGTTATTCTGGAAGCTTCGGCTTTTTCGAGATAGGGTATGACCTCCTCGCGAAATCTCTCCCAGGTCATCATATCCAGTTTATTCCAAATCCGGTAAGCAAGTTCTTCAGCGGGCATACTATGTCTTTTAATAAAATCAGTCATCAATGCCGCGCCGGGTTCAACATTCATAGAAAATAGAATATGGAGATCATAAAGGTCTCTTGGTGCGTCTCTATTATCATTCAACATCGCATTCATTTTCGCTACTATCAATGCCTGGGCATCGTAAGTCTCAAGGGTGACAGGGGACAGGTTATACTCTGATGGAGGTACAAAGGTTGTTGTAATAACATGGTCTTCATTCAATAGTCCTCTGCGGGAAACCTCGACAGTCAGGTTAAACGGCTCTCCGGTATCAGCAATGGTTCCATTTATCTTCCATCTGAGGGTTGTATCAATCTGCTTAGGTTCGGTAACTCTGGCATTCCGAATATAATTAGAGCAGGTGACCGTCGCCTTGCGAATAGCCGCGCGTATTGTCTCCTTTGCGTACTCAGGTTCTTTAAGAGGATTTGCATCGAGATCTATATCCTTGGTATATCGCAGGCTATTCGCGGTAATGCGCATGGCCATTCCCCCCTTCAGGATCATATCTCTTCGCCTGGTATGCCAGAATATTTCCGAAAGGATCTTCATCTGAAGCGTTTCGCGTATCATAAATATCAGGGAATTCATTTTTTACCTCTGTGTATTGAGTTAGTATCAATAAAAGAATACTATCTAAATACATTAATGTCAAGAAAAGAAAGCCGCCGGCCAGACACCGTATGGTTTCCGAAAATGCAATTTATCAATTGCTGGAAGCGTCTTTGAAAATGCCAAAAAAATACAAAACGGAAAATCCTGTGCGTAACTTTTGATTTGTAACTTACGGAAGCCATTGTAGTATCTGGTCATGCCTTGCAGTTGACTTTGCAGTAATCTTGCAGTAATCTTTTTGCATGAAAAACACCTGATGGAGGGCGATTTTGAGGACATATTACTGGAACGCCGCACAAAATGATAATCCCCTTAAAACCCCTTTTCTGGGACAGTTTGTACTCAACGACGCCAATATACGTATACAGGATGAAACGCTCATATCGCTTGATCAGGAGGTCTCGCATTTCGAAGTGGCCGTCCCTGCGGATGTCCGGTCGCAACTCATATCCCGCAATGAACTGCTTACCTCATTCGCTATATCAAAGGCTGAAAAAACCAACAGGCTTAATATAGAAGAAATGAGACAGATCCGTGCCGATGTGAACAGTGGTACGGGGGGACCGCAACCATTCAGCAACCCTGTTGTCGAACCTCTAAAAAAACCAAAGAAAGCCCATGACAGGCTGGAGTACGCCAACATACTGAGAACCTTCCGGTGGTCCCTGGAAAAAGGGAATATAACGGCCGGGAATCTTTCTATCGACCTTATCTGTCGGGTACATGCCGGTTTAACGGATGGCCTCGACTTCTTCGAAGATAAGATAATGGAGTTCGATCCTTCCCGCCCGGGGATCATCCGGGACAATGACGATATCCGTGTCAGGGAATACAAGCCTATCGATGCAAAGAATATTGTCACCGAGCTTGAAGAGCTGATCCACTTTTACCGTGAAGCCCCGTCGTTGCGCAACCTTGGCCTCTTTCATGCGGGTCTGTATGCTCTCCACCCTTTCAATAACGGGAATAAACGCCTGTGCAGGATCCTGGAACATGCGCTTATCCGGGACCTCGGGCTTAACCGCGGGAACATTTACAGCCACAGTTATTTCTATTACAAACAGATGAACAGGTTCTACAGCACGCTCCTTAAAGGATTGCTCTCGAAGAATTTTACCCCGATAGTGAATTTCGGCCGCGAGGCGATCTTCTTCTCCCAGCTTGATGTCTTTCGTGCTTCGATCGAACAGCAGAGAACAAGTTTCATCAAAAACAACCTCCCCCCTGGAGCGGGGACAAAAGAAGGCCAGGGCAGGGTTTATTCTATGTTCATCAAGAACAAGGAACTGAACTTCACCAAGATTATGAAAATGGCAAGAAAGATGCCGGACAGGACGGTCGCGGAGTACCTGAAGCAGGGCCTGGCGCGGAACGTGCTGGAGAAAAGGGATATAGGGAAATATTCGTATTATTCGTTAAAGCTAAATACAGACGAAGAACAGTTCCTGAGAGAGCGTATATCATCCCAGGCGGGGAGTATAGAAACCATGCCCGAGAATTTTTTTGCGAGTGTTTACCGTTCTGGCGAAGACTGGAAGCCGGCGGGGCAGGGGCCCGGTGAATCCGTGGAGAAGACTGAACCGGAGCAGGGGCCGGCGCCGTGAAAACTATCGTTGTGGCGCCGCGTAACCAATGCTATATTTATAAGGGGACGGGACAGTGCATCAAGAAGAACTACTACAAGAAGACATGACAAGATACAGAGCGAAACCGCTCAGAATGCTCAAAGATGAGAAGGTCGATAGCAAGATCGATCCCCTGATCACGGTCCTTCAAAAACTGTTGTTTTCAATCGCCGATAAATGGTAAAGAATTCCATGTATAAAGGAGGCTCCATGACAGAGGGAGAGATTGTCCGTGAAGAGGAGGTACCGGTTTGAAGAAAACGATCGAAAGTCAATGTGCA
>JAQVWF010000042.1 GCA_028698615.1 Syntrophorhabdaceae bacterium | reverse complement strand
ACAATTGAGCCATGGCAACCTCCAAAATGAGTTATAATCAAATCTTGTGTACGTCAATAAAAAAGACGTATCCTTTAGCGTCACTTAAATCTCAAGAACCCCTCTGCAAAGGGGCAAAAGAAAGGATACGTCTTATGAAGAAGAATGAACCGAAACGGGACAGAAATCAAGAACAAGTTGCAGAGGCAAGGAACCCTCTCGAGGAGATCATCCGAGAGGGAGCCAGGAAGCTCCTCCAGAGCGCCATCGAGAGGGAGATAGCGGACTACATGGAAACTCTGAACAGCGCATATGGAACCGGCAGCAGGAAGGCTGTCGTCCGCAACGGCTTCGCCCCGGAGCGCTCCATACTCACCGGCATCGGCCCCATATCGATAAAACAGCCCAGGATACGGGACAGAAGGGAGAAGAAAGATTCTTTCACCAGCTCCATCCTTCCCCGCTATCTTCGCCGCGTTCCCTCCCTCGATAATCTCATTCCCGTCCTCTACCTCAAGGGCGTCTCCACCGGCGACTTCACCGATGCCCTTGCCGCCATCCTCGGCGAGAACGCGAAGGGGCTCTCCGCAAACACCGTGGTGAGGCTGAAAAGACAGTGGGAGGATGAATACCGGCAGTGGACGAAGCGTTCCCTTGAGAATAAACGATATGCCTACTTCTGGGCAGACGGGATCAACTTCAATGTCCGTCTTGAGGATCCGGAGAACAAAAGGCAGAGCATGCTCGTCATCATCGGTGCCGGCGAGGACGGCACCAAGGAGCTCGTCGGGATTCTCGACGGGTACCGGGAGAGCAGGCTCTCCTGGATGGAACTCCTCTCCGATCTGAAAGAAAGAGGCCTTGCCACGGGGCCCAATCTCGCCATCGGCGACGGCGGCCTTGGCTTCTGGGCCGCATTGAGGGAGGTATACCCCAACACAAGAGAGCAGCGCTGTTGGGTCCACAAGACGGCGAATATCCTCGACAAGATGCCGAAGGGAACGCAACCGAAGGCGAAGGAGAGGATCCACGACATCTACAGGGCCGATACCAGGCAGCAGGCCATCGTCGCCATGAACTCCTTCGTCTCCCTCTACGGGAAGAAGTTCCCCGATGCCTGTGAGTGCCTGACGAAGGATAAGGATGTTCTCTTTACCTTCTATGAATTCCCTGCTGAACACTGGATACATATCAGATCAACGAACGTTATCGAATCCACCTTTGCGACGGTAAGGCTGAGAACGGACAAAACAAGGGGCTGCGGTACCCGGTTGGCGACGCTGACGATGGTCTTCAAGCTTGCCCGCGAGGCCCAGAAGACATGGAAGAGACTCAAGGGCTACAGGCTCATCCCCAGGGTGCTCGAGGGGGATACCTTCATCGACGGAGAGGGCCCGAAGGAAGAGGAACGGGTGGCATAACTATGGCGGCGAAGGATACGTCGGGAACAATCTCGTACACAACTATTGACAATAACTCATTTGTGGATGTGCCATTACTAAATTCTTCTCTTCTATAATCGTTCTTTCCTTCCCGCCCTCAGAGTCTAAACTATTGGGTGGGAAGTGTCTCATGTATATTGGCACAGAGGGAACAGGGACCAGGGTTAGGGTTAACCATACGTCACGAAAGAGGCGGTAATTCCATAGCGAGTTGTCTCTCGATAGTTTTGATTTCGGCTTCGAGGCAGTGTACAGCTTTCTGAAGGTTCCTAAAGAGTGACTCTTTCTCTATGAGGGAAAACAGATATGCTCCATAGCTCTTTCCCGATGGTTCCCAGGGGTGCAGGAAGAAAACCACCGAATAGCGGTGTTGTTGCTCGACCTGGTGCTTGACCTTTCTTTGAATGCCGTTAGCCAGTGTCTTTAACAGGTTCTTTTTGTAGAGGACCATGTCGAGATATGCCTGGATTGCGATCATGAAGATCAATGCTTGTCCCCGGTTTTCAATGTTCTCCGCAAAAGAGTCTATCTTGACACTTGCATGAGTGATATTTTGGAATAGTCTGACCATAATCGTTCTCCCCTCCCTTCTCAACACGGGTATTCCCTTCACAACCCTGGCTGTGCTCTTTGTCTCACCTCTTGCAATTCCTGTGCTATTGCACCGTGCTCTTTGACATCTCGGAACGCCGTGGTGTATGGATGCAATACTCGCAATCATACCTGATCGCTCATATCGGACGTGTGGCACGTATGTTTTTTGTCAATTTCTGGGTGATAAAAAGACTATTCTAAAAAGCGTACTCGGAACGCGATCGTGGCTGCTGATCGGCCGGGCGAATCTTAAACTGCATGGACTCTTGCAGCGGATTCGTTTTGCCATCCCCAATGGTGATGTTAATTCGTGATTCGCACACATCATTTAAGACAGCCACAACAGAAAGTCTGTCTGGAGCATTATCATTGTTTCCATGGGCGAACAAACATGTTTGCTAGTCCTTGGTCTGGGTCCGGGAACGATATTCACGGGCATGACCTCGAGACTGCCCATTTTGGAACAGAGTTGCCGAATGTAACGAGATGTGGAAAAATGCAACACCTCCAGCCGCCTCCCCGGCTGACCCACTGAACCAATTCCAACAGCCGTGAGCCATGTTACGGATGCCATTGTTCGATGCTTTGTGTTGCTGGCATATTCTTTGCATTCGATTAGATTGCGGGATTATGGGACCGGAAGACTGCTGGTCTTAACTCCAGGGATTCGGCAACGGGCGTGTTTGGGCTGAGAGGAGAGAATTTCCAGGTCAAGGAGGTCTCGTTGATATGAACACTGAAAGAACGAACCGCGCGATGACAGAAATAAGAAAGGTTGTCGCCCCCACAGAAGTAGGATTTCTGGTCGTCTACTACCTCGGAGACAGGCAGATTGCGAGTGAATCATATGATCTTAACGGCGTTCTTGTTTACTGCTCCGGTTCAGTCCCCGACGGTGTCGTTAGGCAGTACTACGGAGACGGCACGGTCAAGGAGCAGGCGGAGTTCAGGGACGGCAGCGCTCACGGCAAAAGCACGAAATATTACCCGGAAGGAGAGGCGTTCGAGAAAGCACGTACAAACGGGGAATGAGGCATGGTCCCACGAAGCTATACCTGCAGGAGGGCCGGCTCTGGCTGAAAGCGGACTACATGGCGGCGGTGATCCAAGCAAAAAAATACAATGCGGCTTATTGAGCGGTCTCAGGATAGGTAATAATGACCCCGTTCACTTTTGCCCGGAGAGTTATTTTGTGCGGTTTGGTGATCTTCTCGCTCATAATGTGTTGTACCTCTATGTCGCGAACCATTAAAGCATCCCCTATAAGCGACCTGTGACATCGCCAAGGAACAGCTTCCGCACACATAATTGCCGTTCGTTTCAATTTGGAGGTTTCGATGAGTAATTCAATGCCCTTTTGAAATTCCAGGGTCTGCATATAATCGGCAAAACCGCGAAATGATAAATTTGTCCAGCCGGTATTAACGGATGCCTTTGTCGTATGACGCAATCCTCCAAGCCCTACCAGGTGGAGATATTCAATATCATGCTGTTCTAAATCGAGTCTCAATTGATTTTCATTAAATTGCGGGTTATGTCGGGATCTGGGGATCGTACGTACGTCAGCTACTAAGCCGATCTTATGTACTTGAAGGATTTTAATAAACTGATCTATCGTATGTGTTGAGTGACCAATCGTATAAATTGTGTTCTTCTTCATAGTATCCCCTTTGTGTGCAATTTGTCCAAGAGCAAATGGAAATACATGAGACCTTCAAATGGATGCCAACGGGAGGTCATTTCGCTTATGTCCTCGTAGCTGGGCTTTTTATCCGTATGAAATAATCGCCGGAGACTATTCTTCGCTCCGACATCATCGCCAGGAAAAATATCAACTCTTCCCAAGCCTCGCAAGAGAACGTATTCTGCCGACCAACGCCCTATACCGCGCAGGGACGAAAGTAATTCAATCGCTTCCTCATTGGTTAACTCCTCCAGATTGGCCAGGTCTATTTTATTATTCGCGACATTGATTGATAGTTCCCGAAGAACCCAGACGGTTAAATCCAATCGAAACGGAGGTACAACGGGAAGAGTAAACGTATCATAAGCCATGTTTTAGTATCTATGCCCCAACATTTGCTAAGTAGCGTAAGGGATTATTGCTTCCCATGCTTGTCTTCAAGAGCTTTATAACAGGTCTTGACTAAAATCAAGTGCGACCCTGGTGGGCTCCCCGTCAAAAATGCCGACCACCCCTTTGTGGTGAATGGGCCGATTACCACGATTGACACATCAGGCCCGTGTCTATACCCAGCTATTTCCGCAGGCACTCTCTCCTTGCAATAGCTTATCTTATTGTCTAAAATGAAACATTAGGCCAGATGAAATCGGTGGACGACATCAATCATGAAGCGCAGACAGATTTACGCGAGCGTGTCAAAGAGCTTTCGTGCCTTTACAACATCGCCCATCTGGCCAGTCAAAAAGACATCGCGATGGGCGAATTGCTGAAGGGAGTGGTGGAGGGTCTTCCGGCGGCCTGGCTGTATCCCGAAGCCGCCTGCGCAAGAATAGTCTTCGACGGCCACTCTCACTCCACCAGCAATTACCGGCGATTGCGGCATCGCCAGAGTGTACCCGTCGTGATCAATGGGAGGCTTCGGGGCTACATCGAGGTAGGCTATCCCGACAAAAGACCGAGAAGGGACCATGGACCCTTTCTCAACGAAGAGCGAAACCTTCTGGAAGCTGTGGCGAAGGAGGTCGCGATCGTTATAATGCGAAAAGAGGCAGAGCAGGACAGATCGAAACTCGAAGAGCAACTCAGGCACGCCGACAGGTTGGCTACCGTCGGGCAGCTCGCTGCTGGAGTTGCTCACGAGCTCAATGAACCGCTCGGCCATATACTGGGATTTGCCCAGCTTGCACAGAAATGTCCCGATCTACCGACGCAGGCCCGGGCGGATATCGGCAAGATACTGTCCACGTCCCTCTATGCCCGGGAGATAGTCAGGAAACTTCTCATCTTTGCCCGCCAGATTCCACCCCTGAAGGGAAAGGTGGATGTCAATCACCTCGTCGCTGAAGTCTTGAATTTTTTGGAATCTCGCTTTGCCAGCAACGGGGTCAAGGTGGTCTGCCGGTTTTCACCGGATCTTCCTGAAATTGACGCAGATGCCTCGCAACTCAAGCAGGTGTTTGTCAATCTCATCGTCAATGCCTTGCAGGCCATGCCGGACGGGGGCGATCTGAGGCTCAAAACAAAAGGAGAATCTCGAAAGATTTCCGTTGTAGTGGAAGATACCGGCGCGGGGATGGAGCAGGAGGTTCTCGACAAGATATTCACCCCTTTCTTTACCACGAAAGAGATCGGATTGGGCACGGGACTTGGACTGCCGGTATCCCATGGGATCATTGCATCACATCAGGGCACGATAAGAGTGGAAAGCTCGGCCGGGAAAGGAACGGTGTGCACGATAGAATTACCCGTCAGGAGGGCCAGAGCGCACAGGAATGAGGCGAGCGATGCGATCTTCTGACCGCAAGGACTGCATCCTGGCGGTAGATGACTCCCCTGCAACGCTGGAAGTGCTCCAGAGAAATCTTGCCGCCGAGGGATATGTTGTGTTCACGGCGGCCAATGTCACCGAAGCCATCAAGATCCTGGACGCTACCCCCATCGATCTTGTAATCACAGATCTCAAGATGCCGGGATTGAGCGGTGTGCATCTCGTGAGGCATATTCGTGAGAACTTCCGCGACATGGAAGTAATGATGATCACGGGCTACCCGAGTGTGAAGGGTGCCGTGGAGGCGATGAAGACGGGAGCTGAAGAGTATCTGGTAAAGCCTTTCACCGATGAGGAACTTCTATCTGCCGTGGCCCGGGCCTTAAGCAAACTCCACATGCGGAAGACAAACCATAGACCCCCGAAGCACAAACCTGGTGCGGTCGACGGTCTTGTTGGTGAATCCCCGGCTCTTGCCACAATCAGAGATTTCATAGCCAGGGCGGCACGAACGGCTGCGACGGTGCTGATCTTCGGTGAGAGCGGTACCGGAAAGGAGCTTGTGGCAAGAGCTATACACTACGGCAGCAAGAGAATCTCCGCGCCGTTCGTTCCTGTCAATTGCGGGGCCATTCCCGAAGAACTCCTTGAGAGCGAACTCTTCGGACATATCAAGGGCGCCTTTACGGGGGCCACCGAGACCCGTGCCGGTTTTTTCCAAACAGCCGACGGAGGAACCATTTTCCTTGATGAGATAAGCGAAACAAGCCTGGCCATGCAGGTCAAGCTCCTGCGCGTTCTCCAGGACAAAGAGGTCTGTATGGTCGGTTCGGGCCGTACGAGAAAGGTGGACGTGAGAATCCTTGCATCCACGAACAAGAACCTGTCAACCCTTGTAGAAAAAGGGCTATTCCGGGAAGACCTCTTTTATCGCATCAACGTGATCAATATCGATTTGCCCCCATTGAGAGAGCGGAACGATGATGTGATTCTGCTGGCACAGCACTTCATGAAGAAATACTGTGAGGAACTGGGAAAACCAGTTCTTCGCTTCTCTGATCGTGCACTGCAGATACTTCGAAAATACCATTGGCCCGGTAACGTGAGAGAACTGGAAAATGTGATCCAGCGGCTGGTGGTCATGACAGACGAGGATCTCATAGATGCCCCGGACCTGCCCGAACTGATGCGTTTCTCCGCCCTCAGCGAAGGAAACCTCAGCCGCACTCTCGCCGAGGTCGAGACCGAATATATTCAAAACGTCCTGGTGAGCGTCAGGGCCAACAAGACCAGGGCGGCCGAGATCCTCGGGATTGACAGGAAAACTCTTCGCCAGAAGCTTTCGAGAATAGAAAAACCACATTCCTGACAAAGGTCCGTGCCGGGATCGGGGTATTTGTCCCCGGTGGTACATAATTACCCGGAAATCTCTGTCCCGGCGAGACCTCCCTGGTGTCCATTCCCATTCATTCATCCTGTAACGGATACTACTCGTAAATGTTCAAGATGTTACGGAATCCAGCGTGACTGCCGGAAAGGGAGGACCGGCATTCGCTTGCAGCGGATCATCGCGGCAAGGAAAATGCATCGCTCATTCCGCAAAAGCAATCAATCGAACTGAAAGGGAGACACCCATGAAGAGTATGATCAGGTCCGGGAGCGGGAAGGTTAAGTCTGTACCCTCTCAAGCGAGCAGTTACGGGGGGTTGTGCCCCAATTGTGTAAATTTCGACATATGCTCTCTTACAGCTGAGTCGGGGGAGCACGTGTTCTATTGCGAGGAGTTTGCCAGCGACGATGGTATCCCGGCACTGACCTCGCAGCCTGTTCAAAACCCCGTCGATGGTGAGATCGTCCGCGAGGATACTCGGCAGGACGGTGCGGCAGATTGCGCAGGGCTGTGTACCACATGCAGGAACCGGGATGATTGTGTCTTCTCGAAGCACGAAGGTGGTGTGTGGCATTGCGAGGAGTATCGGTAGAAGATCATTAGCGGGAAGTGCGAGGAATAAGCTCTCAGGAGAAAGTCATATGGAAACGGAAGATATTTTGAACATTATTCGCAAAGGCAAAGGCAAGGCGGAGATCATCTCCATCCTTGAGGACATACAGGAGAAATACACCTATTTGTCCGAGGAAGCATTGAGGCTTGTCGCTGCCGAAACAGGATGCTCATTGACGGATGTCTACGGCGTCGCGACCTTCTACAAGGCCTTCAGCCTGAAGCCAAGGGGAAAACACTGCGTGTCCGCCTGCCGGGGGACGGCCTGCCACGTCCGCGGTGCCGAAACCGTTGTTGCCGAATTCAAGCGACAACTGGATCTGGAACCGGGTGAGACAACCCCCGATAATGAGATCAGCTTTGAAACAGTCAATTGCCTTGGGGCATGCGCGCTGGGTCCGATAGTGGTTTCCGACGGCCACTACCACGCGAACGTGACAAAGAGAGGGGTCAAGGACATAATCGAAGCGACCAGGAACGGAACCCTGGAATCGATCGGTGGATCAAAAGATTGCGGGTTTTCCTTCGAGGCTTCCTGCCCTCAGTGTGGACGGAATCTGATGGACATCGCGTATCCCATCGACGGACATCCTTCCATACGGATCAATGTCGTGACTGCTGCAGGAACCGGGTGGATGAGGTTGCCATCTCGCTACGGCAGCTCCGTGAAGGTCCTGGAGCATGCTGTCTCCGAGGACGCGCTGTTGACACCCCTTTGTCCCCATTGCGGCTCAAACCTTCAAGGTGACTTCGACTGCCTGGAGTGCAACGCCCCCATGGGGGATATGAATGTGGATGGAGGGGCGGGGATTATCAGCATCTGCTCCCGCAAGGGATGCACCGGACACATGCTTACTCTGAATGGAGCAACGATCTGATGAACGAACACAAGAACAAACTCACGTCGATAGATACGTACATGACACTTAAGGCACGACTTGCCGCTCATAACGACATGGATACTCCAACCATTGTCATCCCTGCGGGCACGTGTTGCCAGGCAAGCGGCGCCAATCCTCTGATACGCGCTGCCAAGAGAGAGCTTCTTCAGAAAAAACTTGCCGACAAGGTTCGCCTCCGCATCACGGGTTGCCACGGGTTCTGCGCCATGGAACCATCTATACTGGTGGAGCCGGCGCGGACGTTCTATCCCAAGGTCAACCCGGATGATATGGCAAGGATCATCGAAGCCGTATCGAAGGGGGAGATCATCAGGGAACTGCTTTTCGTCGACCCGGAAACGGGCGAGCCCGTCGAGAAACAGGATGACATACCCTTTTTCAGGAAACAGGTGCGGACGGTAATAGGACGAAACGAGAAGGTCGATCCCATCCGTATCCTTGACTACATCAAGAACGACGGCTACCAGTCCCTTGTGAATGTCATTTCCCGGGGGGATCCCCGGTTTGTCATTGACGAGGTGAAGGCATCGGGGTTGAGGGGCCGCGGTGGCGCAGGGTTTCCCACCGGCCAGAAGTGGGAGCTCTTTGCTTCACAGGGGAATAAAACCGCGAAGTATCTCATATGCAATGCCGATGAGGGTGACCCTGGGGCCTACATGGACAGGAGCGTTCTGGAAGGCAACCCTCACAGCATAATCGAAGGCATGCTCGTCGGTGCATACGGCACAGGTGCAACAGAGGGCATCATCTATGTGAGAACGGAATATCCCCTGGCGATAAAGCATCTGAACATGGCCCTCAGGCAGGCGCGACATCTGGGACTGCTGGGGGAAGACATCCTCGGAACAGGGTTCTCTTTTGATATAGAGATCGTGAAAGGCGCGGGCGCATTCGTATGCGGAGAGGAAACGGCCCTGATAAGGTCCATTGAAGGCCATATGGGGGAACCACGGCAGCGCCCCCCCTTTCCCATAGTGAAAGGTCTCTATGGAAAACCCACGATGATAAACAACGTGGAAACGTGGGCCAACATTCCTGTGACAATAGCCATGGGAGGGCGGTCATTCGCCGCTCTCGGGACGTCGGGGAGTTCGGGCACTAAGATCTTCAGTCTTGTCGGCAAGATCAAGAACACCGGGCTTGTCGAAGTGCCCATGGGAATGACCCTGAAGGAGGTTGTGAGGGATATCGGGGGCGGACCGGCGCATAAGGCTGAGATCAAGGCGATCCAGACCGGCGGCCCATCCGGAGGGTGCATCCCGGCGTCGAAGTTCGATCTGACGATCGACTACGAGACTCTGAAAAGCGTCGGTTCCATAATGGGATCGGGCGGCATGATCGTGATGGACAGCAATACCTGCATGGTGGACGTAGCGAAGTACTTCATGGGTTTCCTGAAGGATGAATCCTGCGGCAAGTGTTTCACATGCAGGAAGGGCACGCAAAGGATGTATGAGCTCCTTGAGGACATAACCGTGGGAAAGGGAACACCCGACCATCTGGCCCTCCTAGAAGAACTGGCCCTCGCGGTCAAGGATACGACAATGTGCGGACTCGGTCAGTCGGCTCCCAACCCCGTTTTGAGCACACTCAGGTACTTCCGCGAGGAATACGAACGGCATATCCGTGACAAGCGATGCGACGCCTTTGTCTGCAAGCAGCTGGTGGGGGCACCGTGCCAGGCGGCGTGCCCCGTGGATACAGAGCCGTGGCGGTATGTAGCCCTCGTGGAGAACGGGGACTACGAGGAGGCGTACCGCGTCATACGCAGCGCAAACCCTCTTCCCGGGGTGAGTGCCCGCGTGTGTGACAGAAAATGCGAAAGCCGGTGCAATCTTGGTGTGGGCGGCGGGGAAGCTATAGCCATCAGAGCGCTGAAGCGCTTTGTCACCGACCGGGTTGACACATCGGTCTACCGTCCAAAACCCGGCGAAACCAAAGAGGAGCGTGTGGCTATCATCGGAGGAGGCCCTGCGGGATTGGCCGCCGCACATTATCTTTCACTTCTCGGCTACAGGATCACGATCTTCGAGGCGGGAGACCGCCTTGGAGGTATGCTGACGTGCACCCTGCCCGCCTACAGACTGCCGCCGCACATTGTCAGGGAGGAAATAAAAGGCCTTCTCAATGAGAATATCCACATAGAGTACAACCGTGCGCTTGGAAGGGATATGACGATAGACGATGTCCTGCGCACGGGGTTCAAGGCCGTGTTCATCGCCACGGGGGCTCATGAAAGCTGGCGCCTCGACCTCGATAACGAGGATGTCGACGGGGTCTATCCGTCAATAGACTTTCTCAAGAAGTCCAAAATGGAGGACATTGAGCTTGCCAGAGGCCGCGTCGGGGTGATCGGCGGGGGAAACTCGGCCGTGGATGCAGCACGCGTGGCACTTCGCCAGAAGAATGTCACCGGTGTGTCCCTCCTCTATCGTCGTACGCGAGACGAGATGCCTGCTTATGAAGAAGAGATCGAGGCAGCGCTTGAAGAGGGCGTGCGAATCGAGACGTTGATCTCTCCTGTGAAGATAAAGGTGCGCCAGGAAGAGATCGAGACGGCCATAAAGGAAGGTGTCGAACTGCACACCCTTGTCTCTCCCGTAAAGATCTACACGGAAGAAGGTCGCCTGGTCGGCATCGAATGCATAAGGAACAGGCTGGGAGAGGTCGATGCCACCGGGAGACGAAAGCCCGTGGAGATGCCTGGAAGCGGTTTCTCGCTGGCGCTGGACACACTCATCGTCGCTATCGGGGAAAGGCCGGACGGTGGAGCTTTTGCCTCCATGGGCCTGGAAGTGGACGGCAATGGAAGGATAAAGGTCAATTCCAGAACACTCGAAACAAATCTTGAAAAGGTTTTTGCGGGCGGCGACCTGGTAACCGGTCCCAACACTGTCATCGATGCCATTGCCGCCGGGAAAAAGGCCGCCGGGGTCATTGATCGATATCTTCGGGGCAGGCAAGTTGAGGCACCTTCACAGACGACGCTGCCGTCCATGTTCATTCCACCGGCCATGGTCGATGATTCCGAAGCCGGTTTTACAGGCCGGGCGGTCCCGCCCTCGGTTGCGCCCGAGAAGAGAGTGAAGAACTTCATCGAAGTGGAAATGACCTTACCCGAAGACCAGGCGCAGCGCGAAGCAAGGCGCTGCCTGCGATGCGATCTCGCGTTCACGAGGGAAGCATCCGCGGATCGGTGAACGGTCGGATAAACTGGAGGTTTCTACATGATCACACTGACAATTAACGGACTCAATGTATCCGTGGAAAAAGGAACAACGATTCTTGAAGCTGCACGCTTTCTCGGTTTTCCCATTCCCACTCTCTGTCACCACGAGGGGCTCAGCCCTTACGGCGCATGCAGGCTTTGCGTTGTCGAGATAGGGGATGGACCGGGAGCAAGACTTGTCTCATCCTGTACCTACCCGGCAGAGGAAGGATTGAAGGTCCGGACCGCCTCGGAGCGTGTCGTACGGGCGCGGAGGATGGTCATAGAGCTTCTCCTGGCGTCGTGCCCGCAGTCCAAGGTCATCCAGGACATTGCGTCTCAGCACAATGTCCGGCAACAGCGTTTTCGGCAGGAGCATGAGGATTGTATCCTCTGCGGGCTATGCGTACGCATGTGTGAAGAACAGATGATGGCCAAGGCGATAGGGTTCCGCGGCCGCGGCAGCAGCAGGAGCATAGGCACCCCCTTCGATGTACGGTCCGATGTGTGCAGGCTATGTGGAGGCTGCATGCAGATCTGTCCGGCCTGCCAGCTGAGATGTACATATACCGAACCGGACAAGGCGGTTTGCGGAGGCTGCGCCAATCTGAGCCCGCCCTGTATCGAGAAGGGACAATTCCATGACATGATGTGCTACATGTCGCCCTGCGTGGCGTGTGAAATAAGAAAAGATTAGACGAAAGGAGAAATATATGTCTTTTTCAAGAGTGAACAGCTCAAGCGCAACCCTCACCAAGAACAGGACCGAGGATTCGATAACTACCGCTTCGGGCATGTGTGTGACATGTGTCGACGGTTGCATCGGTATGTGCGAGATAGGGAAATCGGCATACCGCGGACATGAGGTGATATATCCGCAACCCTTTGGCGTCATCACCACCGCGGCGGAAAAGAGGTATCCCGTCGATTACTCGCACTTTAATATCATGGGCACGGCGACAGGCGCTCATGGCATCGAGATGGACAGCGACAAGGCCATTTTCCCGGCCGTTAACCTTGAGGTACATATAGGGAATGACGGAGGGTTGAAGTTCCGCTATCCCTGGATTATTTCGGGCATAGGCTCCACCAATATCGCCAAGAACAACTGGGAAGGGCTTGCAATAGGCTCGGCTCTGTCGGGGACCGGTCTCACCATCGGCGAGAATGTTGTGGGAATGGATCCAGGGGCCGTCTTCAAGGGCGGAAGGATCGTCGACACGGTGGACCTGAAACGCCGGGTGAAACTGTACAAGGACCATCAGCATGACGGTTACGGCGCCATAATCGTACAGGCAAACGTCGAAGACGGCCGTTTGAAGGTGCAGGAATATGCCATCGAGAAGCTCGGTGTTGAATGTGTCGAGCTCAAGTGGGGCCAGGGCGCAAAGGATATCGGAGGAGAGGTCAAGATAAAGGATCTGAAACAGGCGCAGATGCTCCATGAGCGTGGCTATATCGTACTGCCGGATCCGACCGATCAGAACGTGATAGAAGCCTTCCAGAAGGGGGCGTTCAAGGAATTCGAGAGGCATTCGCGGGTGGGAATGGTAACGGAGGAATCATTCGCTGCGACCATAGACGGTCTCCGTAAGGCCGGCGCGAAATATATCTTCCTCAAGACCGGGGCATACCGTCCTGCCGATCTGGCACGGGCGATCTCATTCTCCTCCAAATACAAGCTGGACCTCCTGACGGTGGACGCCGCTGGCGGCGGTACCGGAATGAGTCCGTGGCGGATGATGAACGAATGGGGCGTGCCGCCAGTCGAACTCCACTCTCTGGTGTATCAGTACGCGAAGCGCCTTTCAGACAACAACAGGTACCTGCCCGCCATCTCGGTAAATGGCGGCTTTTCCTTCGAGGACCAGATATTCAAGGGCCTCTCTATGGGCGCACCGTTCGTAAAGATGGTGGGAATGGCCCGCGCACCGATAGCAGCGGCCATGGTGGGGAAGACGATAGGGTTGTCTATCGCGGCGCAGCAGGTACCTGTCTATATTGAGCGATTCGGCAACACCAAGGACGAGATCTTTGTGACCGCCAGTTCTCTGCGCAAAGAATTGGGCAGCGACGCCTTCGACAAGCTGCCAACCGGTGCGCTCGGGCTATACACGTATTATGAGCGGTTGGCTCAGGGACTCCGCCAGCTCATGGCAGGGAGCAGGAAATTCTCTCTGGAACATCTCTCACGAAATGATCTGGCCGCATTGACGCGGGAGGCGGCGGAGATCAGCAATATCCAGTACATTATGAACGTCGACAAATCCGAGGTTGACAACATCCTGCGCTGAAAGAGAGCGTCCGGCTTTCCAGACCACGGAAAGAACGTTGACACTTTCGTTCCTTGAAGGGGACGGGAGTGTCAACCTTGTTGTTGAGAATAATACCATAGAACGGGCATTTGTGCGCCCTCCCTGACAGGCGCTTGTCGCCCGTCCCGCACGCGTGTTTCTTTCACTGCCCTTTGTTCGGCTTCACTGGAGGGAAAAGGTCTTTGTTTTCTGGGTTGGCCTGAGAGGATCCGTACTCATCGCCCCCACAACCTTCCCTCTTCTGCCAGGCGCGACCGGCTCCGAAGCGATATTCAACATCGTCTTCTTCATCGTGCTGGCGTCGGCCCTGACTCCAAGGCTGGTCGATTCCCGTCGTTGCCCGTCTGATGAAACTGCCCCGCGACAGTCTCACTGCACCTGTAAACCGTGACGAGAAGTTACCAAGCGGCGGCACTGTTCTTAAGGGAGGAGATATGGTTTTGGTCCTTGTCAATGACAAGGACCATAGTGAGGTCCGAGAGATATTCATGAGGTGGAAAAAGCTCCAAGGAGAATTCTAGTTACTTCGTCCCGGTCATAAGCACATTCAAGTCTTACGGCATGGTCAAAAGGCGTCTCCCCACTGTTATCTCTTGCATTTGGGTCCGCGCCCCTTTCAAGTAATAACCGGACAACATTGACGTGCCCGTGCGCACAGGCGGTATGAAGAGGAGTCCTGCCGTCTTCATTTTTCCCATTGATGTTTGCACCTTCTTCAAGTCCTTCATCAATGGCCCTAGTTGCGGCTTCTACATCGCAGTCTCTACCGGCATCGAACAGCTGATACGCGAGATGTTTTTGTGCTCGTTTTAATAACTCTGTCTTGGTCATCACGATATAATCTCTCCTTAATTACCGTGATCCAGCCGCGCAATTCTTCTCGCCTTCCGTCATCCCTGCCTCCCTGTGCCTTTGATTCCCAGCAGATCTTTAATTCCCTGCTGGATCCGGTTGCGTTCGTTCAAGGTTGCTTCGCGAATTATCCGGTTAAACTCATTTTCAAGGATTTCGCCCAGCCGATCTCTGCCATTTTCCGCCACATCTTGTAAAGAAAACTGCACGAGAGAATCATCTTCCAATGTAATCTTTAATGTCGGATCTTTATTCTCGTCGATGACTATTTCAAATGCCATGATTGACCTCCTTTGTCATGTTCTCCTAGACCGTTCCCAACATTTCCGCATTGCGGAATACCAGATACTCTTCTTTAATAAGTGGGTAATCCCATGTTCCACCCCTGTGAACGATCTTTCCGCCGAACCCGGTTTTGTACCGGTACATGCCGAAGAAAGGGTGCTCAGGGTTTGGCGCCGGCGCAACCGCTCCCATATCATAGGTCAGGCAGCCTTTCGCCCGGGCAAGGCGGATGGCGGCCCATTGCACCGCATAGGGCGCCATCATATTCCGGTTCTGGTTCGACGATGCCCCAAACAAATACGTTGCCATCCGTCCCGAGATCGTAATGATCGCGCCTGCGAGGACGTCTTTCTTGTGCCTTGCCAGCAGGAAATGGACCTCGGACGAGTCCGGGCTCGAAGCAAGAGCGGAGTATAGGGCAGAGAAATAGTTGTAACTACAGGCATCAAACTTATTGCGTTCCGAGGTCTGGCGGTACAGATCATAGAAGGCAGGCAGTTCATTGATGCCGGAATGCACCACCTCCACGCCCTTTCTCCTGGCGAGGCGTATGTTGTATCGGGTCTTTGGCTTCATACCTGCCAGGATCTTCTCTTCGGACTGTGCGAGGTCAATTATTAAAGCGTCAGCTACGGTCATGTCAACGGCGGCCTTGCGAAGGTTCCACGACTGCGTTCCGAAGTTCATCCGGATCTCCTGAAGTCTTGGCTCCGGTCGGATCGAACCGTCCGGATATAGCCGTGGTTCCATTCCATTACCGCCATACTGCGACGGCCAGGGAAGATCGTACCGAATGAAGGCCAGATCCTTCCCGATATGCTTCATGAGTGCCTCAGACAAGTTCTCCAGGAAAGGGCCGTATTCTTCAGGATGGGGACCGTTCTCCGGTCCCTGCTGGACGTACGCTGCCTTTATCCCTTTGCCCAGATGACGTATGAGGATGAGAATGTCGCCTTCTGCTCCCGGGGATTTAAAATCAAATGCGTGTGTCTTCCAGCCAAGCTGGAGCTTCACTTCGCTCCAGAAAGAAGTCTGGAACAAGATATCCGTCGGGTAGAGCGACCATGCGTCCTTTGGCTCAACATTTGTACTGTTTGTGCAAGTGACTCCCATTTCCCGGCAACCTCCTGTTCGATACATGGAACCGGGAAGAAAGCTGAGTCCTTCCTTCCCGGCGAATGGGCCGCGCTGCTGTCTTTCCGAACGGATAAAACGATCGCGGCCCGCCTTGACACATGCAAACCTCAGGCCACTAAGATCGTGGCACCATGCTTGCATAATAAGAATGGCGGGCAGGTATTTATGTTATAATAGATTCGACTATCACCTGAGGTCATACCATGGACTCCAACGGGTTCAAGCCAAAACTTACTCCGATAGTGTTGATAGCGCTCGCTGCGCCTGTCATTCTATTTTCACTCGCGGTCTATGTTATTGACTCCGCCCCCGTGCGGTTATTCGCCGCAATCATCTTCCTGCTTCTGGGGGCTGCCGGCAGTTACATCATGGCGCGCAGGATAATTGCGCTCCTGCACAGGTCCTATGACCGGGAGAAGGAACTCGAGCTGCAGATAATCCAGAAGGATAAGCTCGCGGCTATCGGGCTCTTGACGGCCGGTATCGCACATGAACTGAACACGCCTCTTGCGAGTGCGCTTCTCAATACACAGATGCTGAAAGAAGACACAAGAAAGGAATGGCCGGATCAAACACCGGTCCTCAATTCCATCGAGGAAGAGATAAAGAGAGCGGGATCGGTTGTCCGCAATCTCCTCGATTTCTCGCGGCAAACCCAGGTGCAGTCCGCTGTAACGGATGTCAACGCCGTTCTGACCAAACTTCTGGATATATCCGCCAAGCTTTGCTCGGAGAAAGGCATTTTTGTCCGGCGCGAGCTTCATCCCGGCATCCCTCTTGCAAGAGGCAATGCGAGCATATTGCACCAGGTATTGATGAATGTTGTCTCAAATGCAATCGAAGCAATGGATAACGGAGGTACACTGAGCGTATTCTCCAGGTTCCTGCCGGAGCAGCATAAGGTCGTGGTCGACATTCAGGATACCGGCCCCGGCATATCACGGGAACACATCGATGGTGTTTTTGATCCTTTTTTTACAACCAAGGCCAAGGAAGACGGTACCGGACTGGGACTCGCCATAAGCTATTCAATGGTAAGGAAGATGGGTGGTGACATCAAGGTAATAAGCTCATGCGATGAAAGGGAGACTTTCCCCGGCACAACGGGCACGATCTTCGGTATTGAACTTCCGGCCCTCGAAGAGAACAACCAACGCAATCAAAAGGCAGGTGACCAGGATTGAACCCGGCAAGCGTCCTTATTGTGGAAGACGACACGAAGCTCAGGAATGCTCTCAAGGAGATCATGACCCGTGAAGGGTATGCGGTCGATGCAACTGAATCGGGTGATATCGCCGTATCGATGATAAAGGATACGGTCTACGACCTCGTTATAACCGATCTCAAGCTCCCGGGGATAGACGGCATGGACGTCCTGCGTGCGGTCCAGAAGCTGGCGCGGGATACGAGCGTTATCATCATTACCGCCTATGCGACCGTCGATACGGCTGTAGAGGCAATGAAAGAAGGAGCCGAGGATTATATAGCGAAGCCGTTCAACCTGGACGAGATACGGCTTATCGTGCGGAAGGTCCTCGACAAGAGGGCCCTTGTCGATGACAACCGCTTCTTAAGGAACCAGCTGAAGAAAAAATACAGCTTCGGCAATCTGGTGGGAAACAGCGAGGCCATGGTCGAGGTCTACAAGACCATAGAAAAGATAAAGGACTCCAGGGCAACCGTACTTATCCTGGGCGAGACGGGGACCGGAAAAGAACTCGTTGCGCGGGCAATTCACTTCAACAGCGTCAGGTCCGAGAAGCCCTTCCTGCCAGTCAACTGTGCGGCTCTGGCGGAAACGCTCCTGGAGAGCGAGCTTTTTGGGTACACAAAGGGCGCATTCACCGGAGCGACACGGGACAAGCAGGGTGTCTTTGAAGTGGCCCACGGCGGCACGGTATTCCTTGATGAGATCGGTGATATCAGCCTCCGTTTGCAGCAGATACTCCTCAGGGTGCTCGAGAATGGCGAGATACAGCCTGTTGGTTCCACACAGCGCAAGAAGGTCGACGTCCGCGTCGTCGCGGCCACGAACAGGAACCTGGAAGAGATGATAAAGGCAGGCGCCTTCAGGGCAGACCTGTACTATCGCCTTAACGTCATTACCCTGGATCTGCCCTCTTTGAGAGAAAAGAAAGAGGACATAGCCATGCTCGCCGGCCATTTTCTTAGGAAATATGCCGAAGAGAACCAGAGACCGATCCATGGCATATCCCGGGAAGCCCTGAATTTGTTCGATTGTTATGAATGGCCCGGTAATGTCAGAGAGCTTGAGAATGTTATAGAACGGGCGACGCTCCTCGAGACATCAGAAGAAATAACGGCAGAAAGCCTGCCCGAGAGTATACGTACCGCCCCGGAGCGGTCGTTCAGCAATCCCGATGAAGACCTGCAGACGCTCGAAGAAGTGGGCAGGTCATATATACAGGAGATTCTCGAGAAGACGGGCGGCAACAAGGCGCGGGCGTCGGAGATACTCGGCATTAACCGCACCTCCCTCTGGCGCATGATCCACAGGCTCAAGATCACGCAATAGAACCCAGAGTTGCAAAATGCAACTGCCGTGTTGAATAATGCAACCTCGTTTTTTTCATTTTCCGCCTTATTTGCGGTAAATCGATCCAATTCACAGTGGCACGTGCTTTGCTATTGTATATCATGAACCCCGGGAGGGGTACTGCAACCCTGGGTGGCCTTTCGCGCATACCTTTACCTCCCCAGGCAACGCCCGGGGTTCAGAAAAAGCACGAAGGAGGATACTGTGAGAACATGCCTTCCGAACACTGTTCATGATTGGGAGAAGATGCTGAAAAGGGTCTACGAGACACAGGGCCCTTCTGGTTTTGCAAAATACCAGTACAGCATATCGAGTATACTCCAACTGAAGAAAGACGGCACACCCCTGGGAAAGATGCTCGAGTATTGCAAAGACATCCCGGATCCCAAGAATGTGCTCATCGATGCGATCTGCCAGATCGCGCTTAACGAGGACTTAGAAATCAAGACCAGGGTCGCTGCGGCAGCCGCGCTGCGCGCCCTTATACCGAAAATAAAGAACTATCCCGGATTGAGGGGGGCATCGCTCATCGGCGCCATGCAGGAAGTGCTGGAATCTACGCGGGAAAAGGTACTTCAGGAGGCATTCAATGATACCATTGAGGCTGCGAACCGCAAGATACGGGAGTGCCCCAGGGCATACGCTGTCAGAATCTGAAATTCACCGGAAAGCGATCGTGTACAGCATCGCAAAGCAGCATGCAGGGTACATACCGGTGGATAGCGAGCCCAGGTCACGGCACCACTTTCAGCATCCATCTTCCCGGTATACCGGAAAAGGTCAGAGACATGCACGATGAACCGGCTGTCGGCATTACGGGGAGCGAGACAATCCTTGTGGCCGAGGATGACGAAGGCGTGCGCGGCTATATGGATAATGTTCTCAAGACGCACGGGTATAAGGTAATAACTGCGTATGATGGCCAGGATGCGGTAGAGAAATTCAGGCAATTTTATCTCGTAGACCTCATCATCCTTGATACGGTCATGCCCCGGAAGAACGGTTGGGAAGCCTACGAAGAGATAAAAAAGATCAACCCCGACGTCAGGGTCCTTTTTACGAGCGGACACATGAGGGACATCGTGCTCAGCAAGGGCCTCGAAGAGAAGGAGTTCGACTTCATCCCCAAACCGTTGGCTATGCACGACGTGCTTGAAAAGATACGCAA
>JAQVWF010000041.1 GCA_028698615.1 Syntrophorhabdaceae bacterium | reverse complement strand
CTCCATGCCGCGTCATGACATGGTTGAGAATAACTGCTGCATTGGGGCGGGGCATGGAGAGATGATAGGGGGGGTCGATGAACTGTCAATTGAAATATTGACGTCCCTGCCTCCTCCCAAACAAATAGAATCTATAAATTGGAAAAACAATTACTGCGTGCAGTAACAGAGCAAGTTATTACGCTGTTGTTTCAAATCTGAACCCCTTCTCCCTGAACAGCTTAAGACACATATCCACCACTCTTACATCATAAAGTATGCTCCTGTTCTTCTCGATCTCTTCAAGAGCCATATCTATACCGAGGGCCGGCCTGTAGGGACGGTGGGATGCCATTGCCTCAACGACATCGGCCACGCCGATGATCCGGGATTCGAGAAGGACCTGCCCATCCTTTAATCCCTGGGGGTAGCCTGAACCGTCCATCCTTTCATGGTGCTGGAGAACGATCTCGGCTATGGGATGTGGTAATTCCGTATCTTTGATTATGTCGTATCCGGATTGGGGATGGGCCTTGATGAGGCTGAATTCTATGTCTGTTAATCTGCCG
Organism: Syntrophorhabdaceae bacterium; assembly: GCA_028698615.1. NCBI lineage: Bacteria > Pseudomonadati > Thermodesulfobacteriota > Syntrophorhabdia > Syntrophorhabdales > Syntrophorhabdaceae > Syntrophorhabdaceae bacterium. Next base: position 19,769 of record JAQVWF010000041.1, on the reverse strand, counting down.
GGCTTGCTTAAGATCTCGGCGGGTATCGATATCTTGCCTATGTCATGGATGGTCCCTGCCATGCTGATAGCATCTACGGTATCATTCAGGAGCCCCATCTCTCGGGCGATAGCTCGCGCAAGGTTTGATACCCTTCCCTGGTGACCCGCGGTGTAAGGGTCCCGTGCTTCAACTGTTAAAGATACTGCATGGATGGTTCCCGCCAGACTCTTTCTGAGCTTCTCCATGGTCCGCCTCAGTTCTTCTTCGGCATGTTTGCGGTCGGTGATCTCCTGTTGCAGGTTCTTGAGGGCATGTTTTAATTCCTCGGTCCTCCCGGCCACCTCGGACTCCAGCTCTTCCTGGTACTTGCTCATCAAGTCGTTGTAGGCCTTGACCTTTAGCAGAGACCGGACCCGGGCTAAAAGCTCCATCATATCGACAGGTTTTGAAATAAAATCATCACAACCGGCTTCAATCCCCTTCACCCGATCCTCCGTTTCCCGCAATGCGGTGACCAGGATTATCGGAAGCAGTCGATGTGTGTTATCTTGCCTGACCCTTCGGGTGACTTCAAAACCATCCATACCGGGCATCATTACGTCCAGCAGGATCAGGTCAATCTGATCACCAGAAAGTTTCTCCAGCGCTTCTTCACCGCTTGCCGCCTTGACAATTTCATAACCTTCCGGAACAAGATATGCTACGAGAAGTTCAATGTTCCGGGGCTGGTCATCAACGATTAAGATCACTGGTCTGTCCTTCATCCTCTATTCCTTTTAATCTAACCCGGAAAACTCATTTAATATATTGACTGATCTCTTTCGCAAAGCTGCGCGTATTTATCGGCTTACCTATAAATCCGGTGTTAGTTATGGCATCTACCTCTGCCCTGCCTTCCGCCATTACAGAAGAAGTCACAAAAACAATGGGAATATCGCGTGTCTCTTTGTCTTGACGCAGTATCCTGGCGGCATCGGTACCGCGCATATCTGGAAGCCGCACATCCATAATTATGATATCCGGTCTTTCTTTCCTGGCGATGGCAATTGCGCTGGAAGCATTTTCAGCTCCGATCACTTCGAAGCCGGCGACCTCCAAAAGGTCTTTCTCCAGCATCAGATTCTTTTCATTATCATCGACAACCAATACCCTCTTCACCATCTCACTCCACCCTCCTGGCTATAACGGGCAAAGTGAACCGGACCGAGGTGCCTTTATTCAGCCCCTCTGATTCTATGGAAAGCTTCCCGCCGTGGAGTTCAACCAGCTTTTTGGCGAGCGGTAAACCGAGTCCGGTCCCCTCGGTCACCCGGGAATATGGGGTATCGACACGAAAAAAACCTTCAAATAATTTCCCTATGTTTTCAGGCGCGATACCGATCCCTGTATCCCAGACAACAATTTCTATCCCGGAATCAGCTTTCTTCGCCCGCATGCCAATTTTACCACCCTCGGGGGTAAATTTGACTGCGTTTGAAAGCAGGTTGTACATTATCTCCTTTACCTTGAGTTCATCCGCCTCAATATCCGGCAGATCTTCGGCTATTTCAAGAAACACTTGAAGCTTATGTTTACTGGTCATATCCTCTACGAGCAGTGAAATATCATTTAGCAGGCTTTTCATGGGTAAGCGGGATAATGCCAGTCCCATCTTTCCGGCTTCAACTTTTGCCATATCAAGTATCTGATTTATCAGTAAGAGAAGATGCTTTCCGCTGGTTAAGACATTATTAACGTATCTATTCTGCCTCTCGTTAAGCGGTCCGAAGGTCTCGTCGTATAATACCTCAGAGAAACCGATAATGGAATTGAGCGGGGTCCTGAGCTCATGCGACATGTTGGCCAGAAATTCAGATTTGGCGCGGGTGGCTGCTTTAGCAACATCACTGGCCTCCTGTACCGCTCTTTCCAGCTTCTTTCTCTCGGTGATGTCCTCGATGGCAAGGAGAATGATCCGTTCCTTTCCCGACACTCTTTGGATCTGCCGGGCATTCAAGAGCATGATGCGCCTGCCAATGGCAGTAAAATCGTGTTCAACTTCGTAGTTATCGAAGGTTGCCTTCTGGGGAAGGATGGTTTCCAGCAGTTCCCGCAGCCTGGGGATATCCCACTGTTTATTGCCCAGGTCATAGATAAGCTGCCCCGCGGTCTCTTCGGGCCTTACCTTAAAGACGTCATAGAAGGAACGGCTGGCGGTGACCACCCTTAGGTCCTGGTCGAGAACGATCAGGGGCTCACGCACGGTGTTGATGATGCTCTCGGAGTATTCGCGGGCTCCCTGAGCATTCCGTTCTCTCCGTTTGTGTTGGACCTCCGACATCTGAAGCTCGGCCACACGTTTTTCAGCCACACGCTGTTCCTTTGTTTTATCTCGTTCTTTCATGAAATATACGTCTCATGGACAGCGTATCAATAAGTCAATTATAGCAAGTAAATGGGGAACTGCAAATGGGGAACTGCAAAGGGCTGCTGATTGTCAGATGAAATAGCACATAAAGGGGTGCAGCCAGGCAGCCAGGGGACGTTCGGGTTTAGCCAAAGTTGCCCGGTGAAAGAAAGCATCATTCGGTTGCGGGCTCCGGGTCCTTCGCTGTGAGTCTTTTCAGGATTTCCTTCATCGCACCGTTCCTGTCCTTCCGGATCTCTGCCGCAAGCTGATGAATGCGCCCGGGGGTTTCGAAGTGCTTATCGCCCCATAGAATGATCTCAAACAAGGTGGGCATTAGATCGAGTCCCTTGGGGGTCAGTTTGTAGAGGTTCTTTACCTTGTTCCCGGGAAAAATCGTTTTTTCGATAATCCCGTACTTTTCCAGGATGAGAAGGCGATCGGCAAGGATATTGGTCGCGATCTTCTCTTCGGACTGCAAGAACTCACCGTATGTCTTCTTTCCTTTGAACATCAGGTCCCTTATGACGAGCAATGTCCACCTGTCGCCCAGGATATCGAGAGTGGAGCTGATAGGGCACATGGATCTTCTGGTGGTTTTCTTCATACCAATAGAGATTATAAGAATTACTTGCAGAATGCAAGTGTGTAGTCTATACTACTTGCACTTCGAAAGTAACATGGAGGGTTTGTCGTGCCAGGACCGGAAAGCCCGGGAGAAGCAAGCGCTCCCGCAAATCTAACCGGCGATGAGAGATCCAGCCATTGGAGGGAGGAGTCATGAACAGGGAGGACAGGATACGGGAAAAAGCTCTGGAGCTTGGATACGAAGATTGCGGCATCATAAGGGCCGGGGCGCTGGCCGGTTATCGGGATAAGCTGGAGGAGCGCATCTCGCGTATCCCCATGGGAGAAAAGATCTATGGAGCCTTCAGGAGTTACGCGGACCCCTCGGCGGCCAATCCCGCAATAAGATCCATCGTCGTCGTCATCGTCCCCAGTTACGTGTACGACGTGCCCGACGAATTCGACGGTGTCTACGGCAAGGCCTATATGTTCGACAGCCGGACGGACGAGAACGCCCCGTTCTTCAGGGTACGCAAGGAGTTTGCCGCGTTTCTTGAGAGCCTCGGTCTCACGTGCACGTTGGGCGGGGATCACGGAATCCCGGCGCCTGCACGCTGGGCAGCGTACCAGGCGGGGCTCGGGACCATCCGCCGAAACAACTTCTTCTACACTGAAAAGGGGTCCCACAATCGCATAGAGATGTTTGCAGTGGACGAGGAGCTCGAATTCATTCGCGACGTGCGGCTCGAGGATTGTCCCGAGAACTGCAGTGAATGTATTGAAGCCTGCCCGACCCATACTTTGTGCGCTCCGTATACCATGTCAATGATCGGATGTATCAGCTTCCAGACCAGCCTATCGGTGAATATGGGTATGGGCGTGCCCTCTCCTGAGATGACGGAACAGATAGGTGGAAGGCTCTACGGATGCGATGCGTGCCAGGACGCATGTCCCTTTAACAATGGCCGGTGGACAGGCGGCGAGGAGTTTCCGGGGCTCGACTCTCTCGCACCCTCGATGCGCCCGGAAAATATCATGAAGGCGAGCTACGATGAGATCGGGAAGACCTTGGGTCGCAAGTACTGGTACATAACGCCCGAGAATCTCTGGAAATGGAAGCTGAATGCGCTGACCGTGATGATGAATGGTTATCGCGAGGAATACAAGGCATCGATAAGGCTCGGGCTTGATGACAGCAACGGAAGCGTGCGTGACTTTGCGCGCAGCGTCTGTTCGAGGCTCGCAGTATAGCTGTCTTAAGAAATCAAGTTATTCTTCAAGGACCCTATTTCAATACCATTCCAATCGGAAGTTGTTCTCCTCCGCTGCCCATCGATCCCCTCGTTTCCCTGTTATAGATCCCGGGGGGATCTGTTAGCGACCGGTGCGGAGCCTAAGAGCAGCAGGAGACCGAGGAATGTGGACCCGGCCATTATCGATACCATTGGGATGATCGTTCCATTGTGCAGGTAGCTTAGCAACCCCGATGACAGGGCCCCTGCCACCATCTGGAGGCTTCCGAGCAGAGCCGAGGCCGACCCCGCGTTCCTCGTGAAGGGTTCCAGCGCCAGCGCGATGGCATTGGATGTGATGCATCCGAAACCGAAGAGGTAACAGAAGATGAGGCACAGGATCGCCGCCTTTCCGGCCAGGCCCGTTAACCCTCCTATCGCCAGGAATATTATTAGAAGGAACTGAACCGCTGCCACTGTCCGTAACAACCTTGCGACGCTGTGCTTCTTGAGCAGGATCCTGTTGACCTGGTTTGACAGGACCAGCCCGATCACGTTCCCTCCGTATATCAGGCCGAATTCCGTTTCCGTGAATCCGAGGAGGCTCATGTAGACGAAGGCCGATCCGGCGATGTAGGCGAAGAACCCGGCTGTTGCGGCCGCCGTCACCAGTCCGTACGTGACGAATGCCCTGTTCCTGAACACGTCAACATATTCCAGCATCACATCTTTTGGGTGCAGGGAAATGGAAGTATCGCGGCCTTTTGTCTCGTGGAGGAATCTGCCCATAGCCAGAAAGATGAGAAAGCCGATGACCGCGAGGACCACAAAGATATATTGCCACCTGAATACGGACACCACAAAACTCCCTATGGTGGGGGCAATGATCGGGGCGATGCCGAAGACCATCATCAATAAAGACAACATTCGGGCCATCTCGGTTCCTGAAAACAGGTCACGCACAACTGCCCGGCTGCCAACAATTCCGACGCATGCGCCAAGGCCGGCGAGAAAGCGCATCGCCACCAGTGTGTGAATGGTAGGCGAGAAGGCGCAGCCAACAGAGGCTGCGGTATAGACAAGGAAACCGAGCATCAGCGGTTTCTTCCGTCCGTAGCGGTCCAATAAGGGGCCATAGATCATCTGGCCCATGGAAACGCCGATGAAAAAACTCGTGAGGGAGAATCCCACGTGGGCAATATCTGTTTTCAGACTGCGGGCGATGGCAAGAAAAGCGGGAAGATACATGTCCGTTGAAAACGGCCCGATAGCCATTATGCTGGCGAGAACGAGTATCAGGGCGTTGTGTCGTTTCCGCTCCAGTACCTGTTCAGCCTGTATTGATACGGCGCATGCGGCTTGAGACCCTTTGAGATCCCCTTGGCTCTTTGTGGACGTAGAATGCAGCGTGATCTCCTTCCAAGCGCTATTATCTTTAGTGGCTGGGAAACCTCGTGCATGCCCTCAGGCGATACAAGGAACCTGCCGGCCGTGGGCAGGAGCGTCTTGCCTTGCTTTTCGAGGTATCAAACTGTTATCACAAATGAGCCAGAATAGTCAAATACAAGACGTGACCCCAAATGCTCAATGGGAGGGGGCAGTTACGGGATCATCACCTACTGGAATGAGGCGGCTGGAAGAATCTTTGACTACACCCCCGAGGAAGCCATCGGGAAAGAACTCCATGCGCTCCTTGTACCTCAGAGATACTACCAGTCCCACATAAAAGGGTTGGGCCATTTTGTGAAAACCGGAGAGGGGAACGCCATTGGAAGGACCCTGGAACTCCAGGCTATCAGAAGGAACGGACCGGAGTTTCCCGTTGAACTGTCCCTCTCTGCGGTACATTTGCAGGACCGGTGGTCTGCAATAGGCATTGTGAGGGACCCGGGCGAAAACATGTGGAAGAAGCCATTGAGAAGAGCGAGCATAAGTTTCGTTCCCTCTTTGAAGATTCGAGGGATGCAGTCTATATCGCTGCAAAAGAGGGAGGCTTCATCGACGTCAACCAGGCCTATCTGGAACTGTTCGGTTACACGAGGGAAGAGATGGTTGCCTTGCAGGCAAAAGACGCATATTGGAATCCAGATGATAGGCCTACGGTTAGAAAGATGATGGAGGAAGAGGGTTCTGTAAAGGATTATGAGATGAAACTCCGCAAGAAGGGTGGCGCCGGGATGGAATGCCTGATGACAGCGACAGTCAAGCATGCTGATGATGGAAGTGTACTGGGGTATCAGGACATGATCAGGGACGTGCATTTTGCCATGCTTTGCTCTCTGGAGCCGTCCGCGTTTCTCTTGAAAAATATCCTGGATTGAAAGACAATACTAGGAGCTTAAGCTATCCGCCGGCATCCATGTTATATAGCAGGATGCGGTCGTTGCGGTCTTATGGGGAGCGGTGTTATAGTTTCGTTCAAATCCACGGAGGGGGAAGATGGCAAGATCTCAGGAAATAAAAAAAGACGAGAAAAAGAAATCGCAAAAGACGCTCAAAGAGAAGCCGTGGGACGTTGTGATCGCCGATTACAGATTGCCTCAATTCAGCGCGCCCGCCGCCCTTGCAGTTCTCCGCGAGAGCGGCTTGGACATCCCCCTTATCGTCGTTTCAGGCACTATCAGTGAGGATCAGGCAGTTGAGCTGATGAGGTCGGGAGCACACGATTACATAATGAAAGACAAACTGGTCCGCCTGGCGGCCGCGGCAAGGCGCGAGGTTGCCGAGGCAATGGTGCGGCGGGAACGCAAGAACGCTGAGGATTCCTTGAAGGAAAGCGAAGCACGGTACCGCCGCATTGTGGATACCGCTACGGAGGGTGTTTGGATGATGGATGAGAATTACATCACGACCTTCGTTAACGAACGCATGGCGCAGATGCTCGGCTACACCGGGGAAGAAATGCCAGGGAAACCTGTCGATTCCTTCATGTTCGAGGAAGACTTACAGGATCATGCCGGGAAGATGGCGGTCCGTCAACAGGGAGGTTCGGGAAGGTACGAACGCAGGTTCAGACGCAAAGACGGGAGTACCCTGTGGACGATCGTATCGGCAACGGCCCTTACGGACGCGCAAGGAGCCTTCCGCGGTTCTTTTGGAATGTTTACCGATATCACAGATCGAAAACAGGCCGAAGAGAGTCTTTTGCTCGAAAAGCAGAGGCTCGCGATGATCACCGATAATTCCCCGTACGGACTCGTATTCATTGGAGATGATGACACATTTGAATACATCAACCCGAAATTCACGGAGATCTTCGGATACGACCTCAATGACGTACCGAACGGGAAAGAGTGGTTCAGAAAGGCCTTTCCCGACGGGCAATACAGGAAAGAGGTCATCTCTGCCTGGCTTGGCGACCTGGAGAGAGCAAAACCCGGCGAGAAAAGACCGAGGGTTTTCAATGCAACATGCAAGGATGGGACTGAGAAGGTCATCAAGTTCATCCCCGTTGGACTGGGAACGGGGCAGAACATCATGACATGCCAGGATATCACGCGGCTGAAGGAAGCCGAAGACAATCTCATAAGAGCGGCCGGTCATTGGCGGACGACCTTTGATTCCATAGCCGATCCCATCATGATCCTCGACAACGATTTCAAGATAATCCGCGCAAACAGGGCGGCGGCTTCCCTCGCGGGCATTCCCATCGAGAAGGTCCCGGGGAACCACTGTTACGCCATCATGCATCACGCGGACAGGCCGCTCGAGATGTGCCCTCACGCAAAGATGCTTGAAACGAAGGAGCACTCAGGGCTTGAGGTCTACTTCGATGAGATGAAAAAATGGTTTTTCATCACCGTGGATCCCATGTTCGATGACACAGGCAATCTGATCGGAGCCGTCCATATAATGAAGGACATGACCGAACGGAGGACCATGGAGGAACGGATACGAAAAAGCGAAGAGAACTATCGTTCCATCTTTGATAATTCCGTTGAAGGCATCTTCCAGACCACACCGGAGGGAAGATTCATCTCCGCAAACTTTGCCCAGGCGAAGATCTTCGGATACGATTCCCCACAGGAACTCATGGAACGGATCAACGACATCGGGAGGCAGCACTATGTGAACCCGGAAGAGCGGGACATATACAGAGACACCCTTGATAAAGAAGGTGTCATAAGGGGGTTTGAAGTGCAGCTTGTTAAAAAGGATGGAAGTCACATATGGGTCTCCCTGAGCGCCCGTGTTGCCAGGGATGATAAGGGCGCAGCCATCTACTATGAAGGGACCGCCGAGGACATCACCGCACGTAAGCGGGCCGAGGATGACCTTCGGGAGAGCGTAGACCATCTGAAAAGTGCACTGGAGGGTATTGTCGAGGCCATATCGATGGCCGTGGAGGTCAGGGATCCTTACACATCGGGTCACCAGAAGAGAGTGTCGGCCATCGCCGTGGCCATCGCATCCCAGATGGGGTTGCCGGAAACCCAGGTGGAGGGTATCCGGACCGCTGCGGTAATCCACGACATAGGGAAGCTGTCGATACCGGCTGAGATCCTCAGCAAACCTTCGAGACTGACGGAGATCGAGTTCTCCTTGATCAAAACGCATTCACAGATCGGTTACGACATCCTCAAGGATATATACTTCCCCTGGCCGATAGCCCAGATCATACTCCAGCATCACGAAAAACTCGATGGCTCAGGATACCCTCAAGGTCTGAATGGCGGCCAGATCCTTCTGGAGGCACGCATTTTAGCGGTGGCCGACGTTTTTGAGGCCATGGCATCCCACCGTCCCTACAGACCGGCTATAGGGATAGAAGCGGCCCTTGAGGAGATAGAGAACAACAGGGGCATCCTCTATGATGCCGATGCGGTTGACGCGTGCACCAAGCTCTTTCGGGAGAGGGGATTTGAGCTTGAATAAGCTGACAAGCATGTTTACGCCCGGACCAATTGGGAAGAGAGATCCCTCAGGGCCTTCGAGCAGGGTGAAAAGGAGGCCGTAGGGATTCAGACAATTGACTCTGCAGAGTACGTGAGACTCATGAAACCTTTCATTGTAACCAAAGGATGCCTTAAATGTCATGCCGGGCAGGGATATAGAGAGGGTGACATCCGGGGAGGCGTCAGTACGTCGGTACCCACGGCAGCCTTGAAGTCAATTGAAAAACACCAGATCGCTGCATTCATATGGGCCCACACATTCCTTTGGCTTATCGGCCTGGGAGGGGTCGCCATCTTTGGAGAGCAGGCCCTAAGGAGAGAAAAGAAGCGTCGCAATGCGGAAGAGACCATGCAGCACATGGCGTTCCACGATACCCTGACGGGTCTTCCCAACAGGAAACTTTTTTTCGATCGTCTCGCTATGGCAATGGCCCACGCAGACAGGGACAAGGAGAAAGCGGCCATTGTTATGCTTGACCTCGACAAGTTCAAGGACGTGAATGATACCTACGGGCACGATGAGGGGGACCTTCTCTTGAAGGCTTCCGCTGAACGCCTGGCGGGTGTACTGCGGAAAACCGATACCGTCGCCCGCTTTGGCGGTGATGAATTTGTCCTCTCCATCACCACAAGTATTGGCATCTCAATGTATCCTGATGACGGGCAGGATGAAGATACCCTGGTAAAAAATGCCGATACTGCCATGTACAAAGCAAAAAACACCGGAAGGAACAGGTATGAATTTTACATGCACCGTCCTTCCGGTGATGATGGTTGATTCGCAAGGCGCAAAGGAACCTTTGTCATCGCGGCTCCTCCACGTTGTCATGTGAGCCCGGCACAGAGACTTGAAGGGTCCTGCCGGGGTGGAGAAACTGTCGTTAAAGCAAGGGTATGCTCCTCGGGGCTGCGGTGAAGGAGAAGAGTGTGGCTGCGGCCTCGACGAAGTAGAAGGTCACGAATGTTTCGTCGTCCGCCCCTTTCGGATAGACCTTGAGAAGGTTTGCGGATTCCGCGAAGGCCTGAATCTTTGCTTCCCTCGTGTCGTCGAATTCGATCCGGCCCCGTATCCTCAGCCACGTCCCGTCGCTTCCCATGTCCGAGATCTCGATCTCCGGGTTCTGGGACAGCTGCTTGTATACGTCTTTGGTCTTGTTGGTGCAGAAGTATAGGGCGTTGTTCCTTTTCATGCTGAAACCGAAAGGCCGGACGCGTGCCTTCATGCCGTCAACAGTGGCAATGTGAAACACAGGGTTGACCTTCAGATACTCCACAGCGGTAGTCATATGAACCTCCTGAAATGTATTTATCCTGGACCCTCGAGCGCGGTGTCGAGGCGAAGGATCTTTGTCACAGTACCTTCTTTGCGTAGGGTATCTTCCTGATGAAGTAATGGCAGATGAGAAAACAAAGAACCGTTCCGATGATGAAGACAGACGTGAACTTTATGAAAGGATGGACCAAGGCCATGTCCTGTGCGAGGTAAGCAACGGCGACTATGATAGGTGAGTGGAAGATGAAGACTGCGTATGCGTCCTGGGCCATTGGCCCTATGGCGCCCGGCTGCCCGTTCAGGAATGTCCTGAAGAGATAAACAAGACTGATGGAGCTGCCCACCGCAATGAAGGTGCCCACGTATGTCGCGGCGAGGGCCTTCAGGGAAAGACCGCCCCTCAGAAAGGAAAGGCTCTCCCCCGAGCTCCAGGCCTGAACGATGAAAAAGATGTAGACGCAGACGGCCGTCACGGTGATGACCGTCCATTGCTTGCCTGCCGCATCGGTGAGTTTGTCGATCCATTGGTTCCGATATGCCAGGATGCCCACGAAGAAAAACGCCACGTATTCGGCGTAATTTCCGAGACGCAGGTGAAAGATCTGCTTTTCCGACGGAAGGTAGATGCGCATCACGAATGTAAAGGCGGCAAGGATGATGATGAAGAGGACGATCATGCCGTTAGCCGGAAAGGGCAGACCTTCGTTCCTTCCCCGCCGTCCCGACCGGGCTGCGACCCTCCAGACCGCGTAAGCCAGGGAGAAAACAAGGAGCACTTCAAGGAACCACGCGGGTCCGGGCGCGGCGTTCTTCATGAGAAAGATGTTCTCAAGATAAGAATACTGCGAGGAAAGGGTGTCCCATTTCAGCAGATACACCATGGTCGGGCGGATAAACAGCGCGAATATGGCCAGCGGTATGCCGATGCGGATGAAACGGTCCTTGACGAATGCCCGTGTACCTTTCCTGTCCAGGGAACCTGGCGTAAAATATCCCGATATCAGGAAAAAACATGCCAGGACCCAGGTCCTGCCCACACCCATGAGGATGTTGAGGACAAGATTGGTGAAAGGGTCGTAAAGATATTGATAGAAATACCAGCCGCTGTGGGCGGCGTAGGTGAGGCAGAGATGATGGAGGATCACGAGCAAGGTGAAGGAGAGCCTCAGGTTATCGAGATAGAACATTCGCGGCACGGCTTTTAACGGCTGAGACCGGGAAGCCCGGGTCTGGTCTGCTTTTGCCTGCATACTGAGTTACTCATTTTGCCATATCGTGTATCCAACTTCAACGATAATGATGGGAATTGGCTTTACCTGCTTTTTTAAGAAAAATCTTGCGGAAGCGCAGGAAAGATTATAAAAGAATGCACTCATGGCGCACTCCGGCAAATACGCTTATTTTCTCATCGTCATCAGTGTCGCCTTCAGCTCCTTCCTGGTGCGGCTCAACAACTATATGGTCAACATCTCGCTGCCCACCATTGCGCGTTCCTTCAGTGGGACCTCCGGCCAGGCCTCTTTGATAGTATCGTCCTATCTCCTTATCATTACGACCACACTGCTCCTCTTCGGAAAACTTGGCGACAGAATTGGGTTGAAGCGGATCTTTATTTCGGGATACGTCATTTTCACACTGGGGTCGTTGATGTGCGGGTTGTCGAGCAGTATTGAAATGATCATCGGCGCACGCTTCATTCAGGGTATCGGAAGTTCCATGCTGCTCGCCGTGAGTTTCGCGATAATCTCTCATTTCCTTCCTGCCGGAAGGACCGGTTGGGCTTTCGGCATCACATCCACCGCGTCGGCCCTCGGGGTGGCAACCGGCGCCCCGATAGGCGGGATAGTCACGGGCTACCTGTCGTGGAACTGGGCATTTTTTATCAATGTACCCGTTTGTGTCGTTGCGACGATCGTGGCAATAAAGTACATACCCGATACGGGACACGTTAAAAAGGAGCAGGGTCAGGGATTTGACTTTATGGGCGTTGTCCTGAGCTTCGCAGGGTTGGGGCTTTTCGTATACGGGCTCAACAATGTTGACGAGCACGGATGGTTTGCGCCGATTGTCATCGGCTGCCTGGCATTGGCTTTTGTGATCATCTGCGTCTTTGTTTTCTGGGAAAAGCGTCACAGAAACCCGCTTCTGGACCTGGGCCTCTTCCTGAACCCGAGATACACCTTTGCTCTTGTGGCCACATTCCTGGCCTATATGCTGATATCGGGAAATGCTTTTCTCATGCCCTTCTATCTCCAGATGGTCAAGGGTCTCAGCGCTCAGGCCGCCGGCATGATGCTTCTTGTCTATTCCATCATCTTTGTCATTCTGTCCCCGGTGGCAGGCAGGCTTTCCGACAGGGTCAGCCCCTCTTTATTGTGCAGCATTTCCATGGCCTCGGCAACAGTATGCGTTGCTTTTTTCTCCTTCACGCTTCATTGGGAAGGGCTCACCGTTGCTTTCGTTTATCTCATCTGGCTGGCACTTTCCCTTGTGCTCTTCTTTTCACCCAATAACAACCAGATCATGCAGTATGCTCCGCCAAACAAGAAAGGAGTCTCTTCGGGACTGTTCAACACGACGACGAACCTCGGGATGGTCGTTGGCGTCACGGTGATAGAAGCCGTATTTGCCGCCGCCGCCAGCCCGGGAGGGCCTGGTGGTACCGCTTCTAAGACCATCCTGAAGAACCTGACGGTCGACATGGCTCTTTCAGGTTTCAACCATGCGTACCTGGCGGGTGCATTATGCTGCATGTTGGCCCTGGTCTTCTCCCTTCTTGGCAAAACGAAGGTTCAGGGACCGGGAGACGGGGACTCTCAGACAAAATAAGAATTATAGCTTGCTCGGGTCGTGGGATTCGACGTATGCAAGGATCTCCTGACCCACCGCGTCGACGATCTTTATCTTGTCGTAATCGATAGGCACGTTATTGAGATACTGGAGGAGCAGTGCATCTCCCACGTGGGAAAAGGGAAGAATGCCGGCGAAGAAGAAACCCATGTCCTCGAAACCTGAGCACATGGTCGATGTCAGGGGGTCCTGGAGGTTCAGGTAAAGGGTTATCTGCTCCATCTTCTCGTAGCAGAGGCCTTTCAATATGCCGTTCACCTGGGATAGGGTGTTCCTGCCGAAACGCTGTACCTCGATGACGGCCCTCTGATAGGTGGGCACCACCGTAACGGTGATCTCCGCGGCTTCTTCTTCAGGCTCGGGCACCGACCCCCGGGGCAGTTCGGGGAAGATCCTCTTTACATCTGCCGAAGCGTATATCCTTTCGATCATTTCCCTGTGTCTGGCCGGGGGGAAGAGCTCGATGTCACCGGGATCGTTGACGACCCTGTATCCGTAGGCGACAGATTCCCGCTGTGAGAGAGCGGCCTGTATCCCCTTGAAGGACCTGTCGGCGGGGATAAGGCCCGCAACGACGGCGCAGCGCTTGAACCCCGCTTTCTGCCCCGCCTTCTGGGCGTAGATGTGGTTCGTTACCGCCTTGCTGTATATGCCCGCAAGACCTGCGGACCTGGCCTCCTCAACAAGCTTCGTTATCATGACGCTCTGGCACCCCTGGCCCCTGAACCCCGGTTCGACGACCGCCATTGCAGCTTCGGCGGTCTTGCTTGATGGGTTGTCTCTGACAAGGGCCGCATGGCCGACGACACGGTCGTCGGGGGTCACGGTCACGACTGAGATGATGATGCCGTCGGCATGGCACTGGGCAAGCTTCTCCGGGTAATATATGGTATCGATGCCATAGGAATACCCGTAGGCCCGGTAAAAGAGCTTCGATACGTCGTAGACCTCGGAAGGTCGTATGGGGCGGATGGAAAACTCTTTCTTCTCGGGCGGCCCGGCCATTTTGATGGGTTCCGGGAAGGGGGCCAATTCCGCCTCCGCCCGGATCTCCTGGATACTCCTGTAAGGAAGGTGCTTTATGAGATGGAGTTCCTTTCCTTCGCGGCCAAGGTTATGGAAAAATATCTCGTCGACGCTGTTCTTGATCAGGTGCGAGCCGAGTCCGGGCTGGGGGGTTGCGTCGATGTCGGAGGGGGGTACATAGGAAGGCACGAGACTCGGTGAATAGGGAAGCCCCTTGTCTTTGACGATGATCCTGATCCCGGCGGTAATGGGGTCGACGATTACCTGGTAGCTTGCTTTCTCGCCGGGCTCGAAGGCATGCTTCACCACGTTGACGATGGCCTCTTCCAGCGCGATGAGGACCATTGTCGTGTCCCGTTCGTTGTATCCACATCGCCCCATCACTTCCGAGAGAAAGGCCTGGATGGCCGGGAGATATGCAAGGTCGTTGGGTATAGTAAGGCTGGAGCTCTCGATGCCTGGTTCCATTGAAAAGCATTATACCCCATCATTCTTCAGGACTTCAAGAGCGAGGCGCGGCCATGCCGGGGGCGCGGTGACCTAAGCTGTATTATTGACAGCGGCGGAGAAATAAGGTCTTTATTCCGATAGGCACATTTACGCCACAGGAGGTTGCGATGGTCCAGGAAACCGCAGATAGTCAGGATGTCAGGCTTCTATCGGGCGAGGACGTCCGGATAGGTCTTGGCGCGGATACCATACGGTGCGCCATCCTCGAGAACCTCAATTTCATCCAGGCCCGCATCCCACGTCTCGCAACGAAGAACGACTGGTACATGGCCCTGGCATATACGGTGCGGGACAGGATGCTCGAGAACTGGGTTCGTTCCACGGAAGGGCTGCGCAAGACATCCCGGGCCGTTTGCTACCTGTCCGCAGAGTTCCTGATGGGTCCCCATCTGGGCAATGCCATGATAAACCTCGGCATTTATGAACAAACGAAGGAAGCCGTGATCGGGCTCGGCCTCGATTTCGATGAACTGATAGCGCAGGAAAGGGAACCCGGTCTTGGAAACGGCGGCCTGGGAAGGCTTGCCGCTTGCTTTCTCGATTCCCTTGCCAGTCAGAGGGTGCTTGCCCTTGGTTACGGGATACGCTACGAATTTGGAATTTTCGACCAGGATATCGTCGACGGCTGGCAGCGTGAGATCACGGACAAATGGCTGGCCCTGGGCAATCCCTGGGAGATAGCCCGTCCCGAGATCACGTACTATGTCCAATTCGGGGGGTGTACCGAGCATTATTACGATCAGGATGGATGCTATCATGTAGGCTGGGTGCCCGGGAGGGTTGTGAAGGGCATGGCCTACGATACCCCCGTGCCGGGTTATCGTGTCGAGACAGTCAACGTCCTTCGGCTGTGGAAGTCGGAGGCCTGTGAATCCTTCGATTTCCAGGCATTCAATGTCGGTGACTACGACCGCGCGGTGGAGGAAAAGGTGGCCTCCGAAACGATCTCCAAGGTACTCTATCCCAATGACGAAGCAGCCGCTGGCAAGGCGCTGAGGCTTTCCCAGCAGTACTTCTTCGTCTCCTGTTCACTGCAGGATATGATCCGTATCCATTCCATAACAGGGGAAGGGCCCGAGACGCTCAACGAGAGGTTTGCTGTCCAGTTGAACGATACCCATCCCTCCATCGCCGTGGCCGAGCTTATGAGACTTCTCGTCGATCAGTACCGGATTGACTGGGAGTCGGCCTGGGACACCACGAGGAAGACCTTTTCCTATACGAATCACACGCTCCTTCCCGAAGCCCTCGAGAAGTGGCCCCTGCCACTTTTTCAGAGCGTGCTGCCCAGGCATCTCGAGATCATTTTCGAGATAAACAGGCGCTTTCTCGATGATGTCAGGGCTGCCTATCCGGGCGACGAAGAACGTGTTCGCCGTCTTTCCCTGATCGATGAAACGGGAGATCGATACGTGCGGATGGCGCATCTGGCAACGGTAGGGAGCCACAGCGTCAACGGGGTGGCGGCGCTGCATACAGAACTGCTGCAGAAGACGGTGATGAAGGATTTCCATGAACTGACGCCTGGCAAGTTTCTCAATGTCACCAACGGGGTAACGCCCCGACGGTGGATGGTGCTCAGCAACCCTCTCATGTCGAAGCTGATCACTGATGCCATCGGCGATGGCTGGGTGTGCAATTCCCATAACCAGATCCGCAATCTTGAGCCCTTTGCAGATGACGGTGAGTTCAGAAAAGCATGGGGCAGCATGAAGCGTCAGAACAAGCACGGCCTGGCGCGGGTCATCAGGGAGCGCACGGGCATTGTTGTTGACCCGGAGAGCCTCTTCGACATCCAGGTCAAACGGATACATGAGTATAAGAGGCAGCATCTCAATGCCCTCCATGTCATTTCTCACTATCTCAAGCTCAAGAAGAACCCCCGGGGGGACGTTCCCGCCCGCACGGTCATCTTCGGCGGGAAGGCGGCCCCGGGCTATTTCATGGCAAAACTGATCATCAAGCTCATCACCTCGATTGCAGGCGTGGTGAACAGCGACCCCGACGTGGGCGAGCGGCTGAAGGTGGTTTTTATCCCCGATTTCAACGTCAAGAACGGCCAGCGTATATACCCGGCCGCGGACCTGTCGGAGCAGATCTCCACGGCGGGCAAAGAGGCCTCGGGCACGGGAAACATGAAGTTTGCCATGAATGGCGCCCTCACAATCGGAACCCTTGACGGGGCAAACGTCGAGATAATGGAGGAGGTCGGTACTGAAAATTTCTTCCTCTTTGGGCTGGATGCCCCACAGGTGGGGGATCTGAAAGCGGGAGGTTATGACCCGATGGAGTACTATGAGAGAAACGGCGATCTCAGGGAGGCCCTGGACCTTATCGGATCGGGCCGCTTCTCGGATGGAAACCGGGACCTCTTCAAACCCCTCGTGGATGCCCTGCTCAGTCACGATGAGTACTTCCTCCTGGCGGATTACCAATCCTACATGGAACGGCAGGAAGACGTAAACAGGGCATATCTGGATGCGCAGCGGTGGGTGCGCATGTCCATCCTTAACGTGGCACGGTCGGGCAAGTTCTCCTCCGACCGCTCCATACTTGAATATGCGGAAAAGATCTGGCGGGTCAATGCCGACGCCGCACTGGCGCCGGGGCCGTAACAGACCGGCAGGCGGGCCCTACCAGGTGGCCGCGGCTTTTGTGCTGTACCAGTCGAGGACGGCATCGAATTTGTGAAGATATATCCGGGTTTCCGCGGGAACCGCCGAGGTCCACCTGTCTCCGTACCTTTCCATACTGTTCCTGGTCCTGCCGGGGCCGCAGTTGTAAGCTGAGGCGAGAAACCTTCCCAGTGCCGCGGGATCGGCGAGGAGACGTTGTTTCCTTGCATCGCTCAGCACGGTCATATCGGCATCGAAGAGAAGAAATGAGGCCTTTGCGGCATTCTCATGGTTCTCCATCCCGCGGACGAAATCCTTTATCAGGCCGGCCCGAGGATAGAGGTTCGAGACCCTTTTATAGGTGGCGGGGATGAATTGGAAAAGGCCCCGGGCGCCCGCAGGGGATTTGGAGTACCGGTAAGCATTGCGCTTGTTGGCTCCCAGGATCACAAGCGTCTCGTTGATGAGCTTTTCCGCGGTGTACTTTCCGCTTGCGAATTTCTGGGGATCAATATGTTCGATGATGGCAAGGACGACGGATATGTCGTTGTCGATGAAACTATTGCAGGAAAGTGGTTTGACGCGTCTGCGGCTCAGGTCGTCCCTGGCGTTGCCGATGACGTTCACCAGGTACTCCATTCCCGCCCTTCGCACAGCGGGAATATCGAGACCCTCCGAATAGGGCGTATAGACCACCTCCGCGAATGACGCACCGCTGCGCACGGGTCTTTTCAGTGCAAGGACCACATGGTGTTCGGGGGAGAGGATGGTGAACCTGGTGTTGACGCCATTGGCTCTGCCGGGTTCGATAACGGTCCGGTCCGAACGGGCGCCCAGTTTAGGGTGGACCCTGATGACCTGTATCTCCCGGTTCTGGAGGTTCAAAACCGCAAGCAGTATGGTAAAGCTGCCCAGTTCACTCTTTCCCCGCGTTACCCGGGTTCTCCATCTCTTTCCGCTCTTCACCTTCTTCACTATCCTGGGCCGTACCACCGTGAAGCCGCAGCTCATCTCTTCGAGACGCGCCCGCGCCCGCGCAATGTCTTCGAAGATGTCGAAATTGATGAGGTCGCGGTCACCCGGGGAGGATTCGAATTCGATGGCCTCCTCCATATCCGTTTCCGTGTCTTCATAGCCATCCGTCAATTCGGCGCGGGAAGGAGTGGAGGAATGAAACACCGCCATGATAAGAAGACAGAAGAATGTGGACAGCAGGATCTTGCGTGTCAGGTTCAGGCCCGGTTCCTTTATATACTTTCTTCTCTCATACGCGAGAGAGACAATACTATAAATTGGCGGGAACCTAAAATAAAGCTGTTTCGCGGGTTTTCACACGAAAGCTGAAGATAGGCGGAGGATTTGTTCCATCCTTTCAAGATCACCATCAACTGCCATTCTGGTTGTCTGGAAAGTTTCTGGGCCTCCCGGTTTAAGTAATAGAGCAAATCACTCGATTACATAAAAGTGAGATAGGTTCCTGCAGCTTGACCAAACAGGCTGGAGACCCCCAGGCACAGCTCATCGGTTATCAGCCGGATGGGCATGACAGACATGAAGACAAAACTTCCTGAAATGAGAGACCTTAACTTCACGCACAGCAAAAGGAGGAATTACAAATGCACTTCAAGAACATGAGAATCGGCATGCGGCTCGGTATCGGGTTTGGTATCATGATGGTTTTGCTTGCTGTCCTGACGTTCATGGGTATAAGGAGCATGCATTCCATAAACGGAGGTATGGAGACGATTGTCAAGGAAAGCAATGTAAAGATCAAATGTGCCCGTGACGCCATGAAGGCAATCGATAAGGCGTCCGAAGGAATATTGATCACGGCGTCCATAAATGACACCGGCATCCGCGCGGAGGCAAAAAAGGATATCAATGAGGGGCGCAAGGCATACAAGGAGAACGTCGAATTGCTTGAGAAGATCGATGGGTCTCAGACGGGAAAGCAGCTCCTGCAAAAGGCCAAGACGGAGATAAAACTGGCCGCGGAGGCGAACAACAGGACCCTTCAACTGGCCGCGGCCAACAAGGCGCAGGAGGCAGTGCAGGTATATGTGAAAGAGGGGCGCCCGAATACGGAAAAGGTCAAGGGCTCATTCGTAGAGATTGCCAGGTATCAGGAGGAACAGGCAATGGCAAGCTACAATGAGGCCATGGTAACCTATAAGTCGACGAGGACGATGCTTCTCATCATAGGTCTCGTGGCAGTTGTCCTGGGGGTAGTGGTGGCTTATTTCATGACGTGCAGCATCACCGGGCCTCTCGGGGAAGCCGTCCATGTCGCCAACGACCTGGCCGAAGGGAACCTGGCGGTCAATGTCGAGATAAAGAGCGAGGACGAGACGGGTAAACTCCTCATGGCGATGAAGGACATGGTGGCCAAGCTCAGGGAGGTCGTCGAGGGCGTCAGCGCCGCAGGGGGCAACG
>JAQVWF010000040.1 GCA_028698615.1 Syntrophorhabdaceae bacterium | reverse complement strand
TGTCGAATCCCAGTTTCTCAGGTGCAATACCCAGGGCAAGGCCGAGGAGCTGCGTGAGATAGATGACCGGCATATTGTATTTCCTGCCGAGGAACTTCTCCATGTCGGCCTGTCGCACATCGAGGCTGATCTGGCACATGGGGCAGGCGACGGCAATGCACTGTGCCCCGGCGGCCTGCGCCATCTCGATGACCGCGGCCGACCGGCGGACGGTGATCTCTGTCCGTGTAAGGTTCTGCATGCCCCCGCAGCAATCCACTTTTCCCGACCACTCCACGTTCTCCGCGCCCGTCACATCGATGAGGCGCTCCAGTATGGTCGGGTTCTCGGGGTCGTCAAAATTGGTGGCTTCCGGCGGACGGACCAGGTAACAGCCGTAATAGGCGGCCACCTTGAGGCCCGTCAGGGGCCTGACGATCTTCTTGCGCAGGGCGGCCGCTCCAACGTCCTTCAGGAGTATCTCGACAAAGTGCCTCACCGCGACGGATCCGTCATAGGGCTCCCCCAGGCTGTCGGCGACGGATCGCCTCATCTCCTCGGAATTGACGATCTCGCAGTTGGCCACCTTCGAGCGGTTATAGCAGGCGGCGCAATTGACCACCATATCCATGCCCATCTGTCCGGCTTTGAGGAGGTTGGCCGAGGCGAGCGCCGCCGCCAGTTCCCGGTCCGTCTGGTGGGCGGAGCTGGCACCGCAGCACGTCCAGCCTTTGATCTCATTGAGCTCAATACCAAGTGCCTTCGACACCGCCAGACATGATTCATGCATGTCGCGGGCGGTGGAATGAGCGGAACACCCGGGATAATATGCGTATCTCATCGTCCCGCCCCTTTGTGCTTTGCTGCCTTTTCGAAGACCGCTTTCACTTTGTCCTTATCGGCGCCCGATGGCGGCAGGATCGCCATCTTGCCTTTTTTCAGCATGGCAGGGAATTTATCCATGTCCTGCCCCAGGTTCCCCGTCCCCAGCTTATACATCGCAATGGCCTTGAGATCGTAAGCGCGCCCGTAGGACCTCACCGTGTTCAGGAAGGAGCGGTTGAACAAAGGCGCGTCCCCTTTGGGTCTGGCAACCCCTTTTTCCACGGCTATGGACTTCAGGGCATCAATAACGGCGGCGAAGTTTATCTGATTGGGACACCTGGCATAGCACGTCTCGCAGGACAGGCACGTCCAGATAAGTCCCGTCTGCAATAATTCATCCCCGGCGCCCAGCTGCAGCCTCCGTATTATCTCCGCCGGCGGCGACTCGACCTCGCCGGCCACAGGACAGCCAATGGAGCATTTCCTGCACTGGTAGCAGGCGCTCAGATTGACATCCGCCCTTTCCTGAACGGTCTCCAGAAGATTCCCGGTGGTTTTCTCTTTCGTAATTCTTGTCGTCATTTTCGATACTCTCTCATTTTAATTACCACTCGTCGGACTCGATCTCGGCGGCGGCCGACAGCTTCGACGGCGCAACCTTCCGGTAGACTTCACCCGGCCGCTTGCGCTTGCCGTCGACAGTCAGGAGGTCATCCACCTTGATCCCGAATAAACGCTCATTTTCCTGAAGGCAGGGCAGGATCGTCTCCCAGTCCCGCTCGGTCAACCTGAAGAAATTGCCGCCGTTCAATTGCTGCCGCACGAGATACTTGCGGGGATCGCGCACGTATATGGCGCCGCCGGAAGCAAGAGAAAACAGATTGCCGCCGGGATAAGGCTCTTTCAGATCGATCACATTACCCCCATCATCGAAGGTAATGCCGTTGAGAATGACAAAACCGCCGCCCCCGAGGGGATCGCCCGCCATGAATGATTCCGCGAGGAAGTCAAGGCAGGTGCCGTTGATCACCATCCGCGGCCTGCCGACGGAGTTGATGAGCGGACGGCCGGCCGCGTTGCCGAGGACAAAGGTCGAGCCCCCTTTGGCACCGTACAGGAACGTTTGCCCCGTGTCGCCATGGATGACCAGCTTACCGTCCTTGATGATCTGACCCAGCTGGTCCTGCGCGTTGCCGTGGACGGTGATCGTTAAACCGTCTATACCGGAGGCAAGGTAGTCGCCGTCACTATCGTAGACATCGATGGTGACGTCCCAGGTTTGCGGCCCCAGGCCGCAGCCGGTAAAGCGCTGGCCGGCACAGTTATAGACTATGAAATGCCTCCAACCCTTCCTGTAGGCGTCCACAAGAAGCGAGGCATCGCATTCGTTTCCTTCCGGCGGGAAACCGAGCGTGTCGATCACCAGGGTGGTCTCGCCCCCATGGGGCCCCCTGAGCTGGTTCCTCAAACTGTAATTGATCAGCCGGAATTCGCTGCCCGGCACATCCTCCCCGATCGAAGGGATCCGGGCAAACACCAGGCGCAAGGCGGTGCGCACTATCTGCAGGATGTGTTTGCGCTTTTTTGTGCCCGTGGCATATCGCCGATCGTTGAGAAGCGTCAATATCTCGATGGCCCTGGCGAACTGATTCGAATCCCCCGCCAGGGCGATGACCGTCTCGCAGGCACGACCGACATCCGGCAGAGGCCATCGGGCAATGTTTTCGGCGAAATACCGGTAGACCGCCTGACTGTCGGTGTCGAAGCGTTCCCGAACATCCCCTGCGATCGTGTCGTCCTTCGTTCCCGAAAGTGTTATCTCTTCAGACAGGTTGCCGACCTCTGTTCCGGAAGGCAATATCACCTCTGCCCCGAATTTGTCGGTGCAATTCATCCGGTACCTGCCCGCCTCGTCTTTCTCAAGGGTAAAAATGAACGACCCGCCGTCCGTCGAACTGCCGCCCCGGGCATTCCAGTACTTGTCGGCGATGGGACAGATACGGGGGTCATCCTTCGACATGCTGAGCAATGTCGCATCGATCGCCTGTTTTTCGGAACAGATCAGGCCCACCTGCACTTCGCCGTCGGCAAAGGCGAAGACCTGGGGGCGGAGCATGGAGGTATCGGTGATCCCCATGAGCTGGAATTTGTCGGCCGACTGCAGGGTGCGGGCGATGATGAAGAACCAGGGGCCGTCCGGGGAGGCATGGATGTGCGTCGCCTGAATTGCGCGGTAGACGGCCTGTTTCTCCTTCGGCAGCCTGTCGAAGTCCAGTTCCGTGGTGGGAGCCAGGGCCTCGATGATATATTCCAGAGGATACCCGTATGTCCGGTTCAGCAGGTCAAATATCTGGATCGAAACCTCGGTGTCGGTCAGGAACTGGGGGTAGATATGACGCTGCGCAAGATACTCGCAGACAGAGCTGTAGTTTGCAAAATCGCCGTTATGGACGAGCGCCGTATTGATCGCCCCGAAGGGATGCGCGCCGCCGGGATGCCAGACCCGCCCCTTGGTGGGGAACCGCTGGTGGGCGATCCAGGCATGTGCCTTCAGGTCGTCGATCTTGTAGTAATCGGTGATAGACTCGGCGTACCCGACCACCTTCAGGATCATGATATTCCTGCCGCAGGACATGACGAAGGCTTTCTTGTCGCCCAGTGAAGCGTAGTACTCCTGGTTCAGCCTGACGCTCTGCTGCGTCAGGAACTCGCCTTGCGCGTCTTCAGGCGTCAATTGATCCAGTCCGTTCCTCGAAACGAAGGTATCCAGAACGTCCGGTTTGACGCGGACGAAATAGCGCATTACATCGGGGGGCTTCGCCTCCAGAGAGGGGATCATCGTCCAGTCGGCAACGGTATCGAGCTTATGGGAGGTCTCCACCTCAAAATACGGAGTGATGTATTTCTCTTCCAGTTCTTTTTGGATACCGTTGTCCAGAAACGCGATGTGTACCATGTAAAAGGTGTCGAGGACCTCGCGGGTCACCCCGAGCTGTTCCGGTACGAAGCCTACCGCGGCGATCCCTCCGCCCTTGCCGTTGCCGCGGTTATGCATCTGCCGCGACGGCTCATGAATATGGCGGGCGGCAACGGGTTCGGTGGCACAGAAACCAACGACGCCGCAGCCGCCCTCTTCTTCACCTTTATACGAGGCAGGGAACGGTACACGCAGCTCTTCGATGAGTCGCTGTCGGGAACGCAAGAGTTTTTCGATAATCCCGTTGTTCATTTATTTGGTCTCCACGTCGTTTGTATAATCAAGGTGCATCAAGAGATCCGTACGCCCTCTCAGCTCGCTGACGCTGCGCATGCCGAACCGCTTCAATATGTCGACCAGCTCTTTTCGCCAGGCGCTGTACAAATTGATGATCCGCTGTGTTCCCCATTCAAGGTCCACGTCTCCCGCAAGCTCGGGATCGGTGGTCGCAATGCCTCGGGGACAGCCGCGGCCGCTTTCGCAGCGCGAGCATCGTATGCAGCCCAGGGCAACCAGTTCGGAGGTCCCGACCACAACGCCGTCGGCGCCCAGCGCTATCGCCTTCGCGATATCATGAGGTGTCCGCAGACCGCCGCTGACGATCAACGTAACCTTGTCGCGAATCCCTTCGTCCGTGAGGAATCGATGGACCTTTACGATACCGTATTCAATGGGCATTGCGATGTTCTTCTTGGCTATGTCAGGTGCCGCCCCCGTCCCGCCGTACCCGCCATCGAGGTGCACTATGTGAGTGCCGGCGGAGTAGCTGCCCACGGCAACCATGTCCACGTCGTTGGGCGTGGACACCTTGGTGGAGATCAGGGCTCGCCGGTTTATGTGTTTGATCCAGTCAATATGCTTTTGATGGTCCTCGATGGAATAGACACTATGAAAGGGGAAAGGCGAAAAGAGTGAAATGCCCAGGACCGTTTCCCGCATTTTCGCGACCGCCGGGGTGACCTTGTCGGCCAAAAGGTGGCCGCCGAGACCCGGTTTGGCCCCCTGGGCGTACTTGAATTCGACGATACGGACACGCTGGATCGTCTCTTCGCAGACACCGAAAAGACCGGTGGCTATCTGGGTGATGATGTGGTCGTCATAGGGTTTCATGCGTTCCATGTAACCGCCTTCGCCGGTGCAGGTGAACGTATTGAAAGCGACGGCGGCCCGGGCCTTGGAAAGCTGGACCACGTTGCTGACGGAGCCAAAGGACATGCCCCCGCCGTACCACGGAACATCGATCTTAACCTGGGGACGGCCGTCATCCCGCCTGTTGAGCACAATGCTGGTGTCTATCTCGTCGTCACGCAATTCAACGGGTGGCTTTTCGGGGAACTTGAACCGCAGGCGGTCAAATCCGCCTTCGGAGGCCCCGGTCTCATAATCGCAGCCGTATTCGGGTGACGGTGGTTCCCCGGTTTCCGCCATTCTCCAGGTAGCCATCAACATTTCCGGCGTCCAGCGATAGTCCCCCATCGCCTTCAACATCGGATTCTCGACCATTTGCAGCGCCTTGTTCGGGCACAGATCGATACAGTAATGGTCCGTCCTCTGGCAGGAAGGACCTGCGCAAACATTGAGATGGGGGGCGGAAAACAATTTGTAACCCGGCTTCAGCACGTGCACGCCATGAGGGCACACCTCGGCACATTTGCCGCAGAGCGTGCAATCATTGCTCCGGCGAATGATATATTTGGCTATCTCATTACGATAGCGCGGGGGGGCCGGCCTTGTTACACGTTCTACCTCAACCTGCGGCACCAACGTCTTCGTGGTGTTTTCAGGCAGGACTTCCTTAAGCGCTGATTCTCTTGCCAAAGAGCCTTCCAAAGGTCTCCTCCTCGATGGATTCAAAGAACAATGCGCGGCCGGTCTCGCCGCGCAGACGGCGGGCTTCCCTCATCCCCATTGCTCCCATAACCTCGATCAACTGGTCATGCCAGACCGCGATCAGATTCGTCATACGGCCAACTCCATATTTAGCGTCGATACTTTCGATCTTCGCCGGACAGTCGAAACCATCGCGGCAACTGTCGCAAAAGCGGCACTCAAGACCGATCAACAACGGCATATCGATGGTTACCGCATCGGCACCACAAATGATCTCTTTCGCCATATGTTCCGCCAGAGCGATCCCGCCACTGGCGACGATGGTCACTTCATCTCGGATACCGTCCTTTACGAGCGACGTATGGATGTACCGTGTCATGTCCTTTATAAATCTGGGTTTTTCCACCCCTGTCTGATTTCCGTTGATATCGGACACGATGTGTATCACCTCTATGACGGGGTTATGAGCGAGCTCAATGGACCTGTTTTCGCCGCGGGCGTCCAGCTCAACCCTCACCGCGACAACCAGACCCGGGTTAACGGCCTTGATCTCTTCTATCCGCTGTTCGACTTCCTCGCTGTCGGCGATTTCGATAAGACGTACCTTCTTGAGGGTCTCCGGCGGCGGCAGAGGGGCCTCCTTACCGATGTGGAAGATTATGTTCGACAGGTGTTTTTCTTCATCAGTTCCCGGAAGACCGTGCCTTTCCCAGTCGACGATCACCATTGTGCCCGTTCTTACGGCAACAGCCAGCAACATCGGCATAAGATTGGGAAACCGGTATTCCTCGGGAAACATGTCGATTATTATCGGGACCGGCAGGTCAACCAGCGGTGGTAACGCGGTAGTCAGCCTGCCGTTTTCAAATGAAAGCAGTCTCGGCTTTCTCCCGATGTCAACGGAGGTGCTGATGTATTCCCGTCCGTGAATCCCATCCCGGGTAGGGCGGACGATCTCCGACATGTCGGTCCACATGGAATCGAAACCGGCACCCGTGAACTTGCCCCGGTAGCCGGCGCCGGAAACCGGAATACCCGCGGTTTCCGCCTGGTTCCATGTCGTCAGAATGATATCGGGCGTATAGTATCCATTGCCCATACGTTCGTATTCGGGATTAACGGTCAAGGCCAGCAGTCCTTTCGTACACTTCTGCACGCAGGAAAAGCAGCCCATACATTCAAAGAACATGGCGCTAAACTCCTCCAGGTCCTTGATGTATTGCATTTCCTGCCGGTAGCGGTCGTAGACGCACGCCTTTTTCACACAGTTGTGGCATCGCGCACAGTCTTCACGCCAGTCGACAATCCCGAACTTGCCTGTTTTCGGCAATCTCGGTGGGATCTTTTTCGTGTCTATATGATATTTCTTCGGCATTTCATTTCGCCTCTATCACCTGGATACAGCCGCCAGTACTTCGCCTGTCCTCGACTCGTTGCCGCCGGAAAGAATATGCACACCCTTCAGTCCCGGAAGACCTTTGAGTTCGTTTATGATCTCAACGGCGATCCTGACACCCTCTTTTTCCTGTGCCCCGGCATCACCGGCAGCGGTCAGCCGATCAATGACGGTTTCGGGAATAACGAAATCGGTATGAGCGACGGCCAACTGTGCAGCCTGGGCCGCGCTCCTCAAAGGCAGGACACCCGCAAGGATCGCAGCCCTGTCGGTCAGCCCCGCATCACGCACCGCTCCCAGCCAAACCTTGAAGGCGTCGGCGGCAAATACCGCCTGCGTTTGAATAAAATCTGCGCCTGCGGATATTTTCTTGTCCAATCTCAAAAGGTTCAACTCGAGGGGCTTCAGGTCCGGGTTGGCGGCAGCGCCTATCAGCATGGCGAAGCCCCCCTGTATCCTCGTGCCGTCCAGCAGCTGGCCGCCATTCATCTTCGCGACGATATTGATCAGCTGAATGGAATCGACATCGAAGACGTTGGCTGATTCACCACTCCCCATAAGGGTCTGGTGAAAACCGGACAGGCACAGCACATTCCTGATGCCGAGATAAGCGGCTCCGAGGAGATCCGATTGAAGTGCAATGCGGTTGCGGTCTCTCGTTATTATCTGCAATACCGGTTCGATGCCCGCCTCGCGTAAGGCCAGGGATGCCGCAAGGCTGGACATGGATACACCGTGGTGATTGTCGGCCGCATTTACTGCCGTCACGCCGCCGCCAAAGACTTTGGGGTCCATCCCCAACACGGTAGCGGCGACCGGCAAATACTCGGCGGTGAAGATGAACTCTTTGCCGCTGATCTTAGCTGCTAGTTTACTATCAGGTTTCATACCCTGTGCTCCTTGCTGTTAGACTGACGAAGAACTGTCGACTCCGCCGGCCGCGGCGTTCCGGACCATCGTCCTTATCTGAAGTCGAAAATCTTCCAGTTTATGGATAGCTCCCGCTATGCCCTCGTCGTCCATCTGAATCACTCTCGTCCGGCCCTTTCCGAGTCCGGCCTCCCGCAGCAATTCGTCGACGGCCTCCACCCGTTTTCTGGCCCGCATGTTGCCTTCCATGTAACGGCATTCACCTTCGCTGCATATCATAATGACAGCACCATCGGCGCCCGTATCGAACGCCTTGGTCAGATACAGAATGTCCAGCTTTCCGGAACAGGGCAACGAAACCATTCTTATTTCATCATCCTGCCGCGAGCAGCTGCGCATCAATTCTTTCTGATCGTAGCCCGTTGCACAGTGAAAGAGATATATTTGAGGAATCTGATCTTTCAACGTTCACACCTTGACCTGCCAGGCGACACCTGGCAATCTCCTTTGCGGTCTTCCTTCAGACCGCCTCCCACCAGTTTATCTGTCGTTGTTCCGGCCACCTGTTTTCATCTACAAACCGGGCTATGACCCTGCGGTATCGCAGGGAAGACTCAACGATCCTCTTGAAATTGTTGACGACCCTCTTCCCCTGATCGGCAAAGCCTTCCATGATCTTCCTGCCATCGCGGAGGATCTTCTTCACATCGATTTCGTTCTCATTTCTCATCCACGTTTCCACCATCTCTGAAGTCGCCTCGATATGAAACTGAAGGCCGTAGGCGTTATGCCCCACCCTGAAGGCCTGATTGGTGCAAATCCGGCCCTTTGCGAGAAGGACACCGTCGCCGGGAAGGTCGAAGGTGTCCTCGTGCCACTGGAAAACGGTCATATGCTGGCGGTTACCCCTGAAGAGGTTGTCCTTCATACCTTCGGGTGTCTTCATCACGGTGAACCACCCGATCTCTTTTTTCGGTGACTTCGTTATCGCGGCGCCGCAGGTCTTCGCAATGAGCTGCGCGCCAAGACATATCCCGAGAAGAGGCACCTCATCGATAAGGGCCCGCCTGACGAGAGATTCTTCATCCCTCAAAAAAGGATAGGCGTCCTCCTGGTAAACGTTCATCGGTCCGCCCAGGATGACTATCCCACCGATGTCATCAAGGTTGTTGGGGAGCGGGGTGCCGGTTCCCGACAGTTCAAGGATCTCCACGCTCCACCTGTCCTCGGAAAAAAGGTCCGCTATGCACCCAGGACCTTCATGCTCAGCGTGTTTTATTATCAGGAGTCTTTTTTCCATGTCCTCTTACCTCCTCTCTCCCGCGCCTCGCGGCAGGAAATCTTACAAAGGGGATCTCCTTCCGCCTCAGTCGCCGGTGAAGTACCGCCTGAGGTACTCGAGTTGATAGCGCAGCTTTTCAAAACCGTTTTTGAGGTCGCCGTCACCATGATCGGCCTCCCAGAGCAGCCTGATGTCCTCAAGGGATTCAATGGCACTGAAGACGATTCCGCCCAGGGCAGTACCGGACACTCTCTCCGATTCCCCGTCAAGAACACTCAGGGGAACAACTTTGACGATCGGGAAGTGTCTCAAACTGTCTGAATATGCCATAACGCACCTCATGCAATGCTTGTTAAGGCTCGTAAGTCCCAGACGTTGACTGATTTTGAACGGCTTTGTTCGTTCTTTTGAAAACCCCTCGGAGGTCGTTGAGGGATTTGTACATCGATGTACGGCTACAGTATAATGCAACCACCAATAATTTACAACAAACTATTTGGGGTTAACAACAAAGACCGTTCCAGGTTCCAGGCAAGAGGCAAAAAGGCAAACAGCACAACCATCCATATGAGAAAAGGCTTTTGTCCTTTTCCTGAAACCTGAAACAGTCTTTCTATCCTATCGCCTCTTCTCCCCTCTCCTCCGTCCTTATGCGGACGCATTCGACAAGGTCGAGGACAAAGATCTTACCGTCACCGCTCTCGCCGCTCTGGGCGCCCCCGATGATGGCCGTCATGGTCCTTTCCACGAAATCTTCGTTCACGGCTATCTCGAGACGGATCTTTCTCAGGAGGTTGCCCATCTCCTTCACCCCGCGGTAAACCTCGGTGACACCCATCTGCCTTCCGTGGCCCAGAACTTCGCTGACGGTGATGAGATTCACGTCCTCCTTGTATAGCTTCTGCTTTACCGATTCGAGCCTGTCCGGTTGTATGATCGCTACTATCAGTTTCATGGTTCTTCCTCCTTACTCAAGGATCGTGTATGCCTTCTCGTGGTGCTGCGTCAGGTCGAGGCCTACGATCTCGTCCTTTTCCCGGACCCGGACCTTCATGACAAGGTCGATGACCTTGTAGATGATAAAACTGGCGGCGAAACTGTAGACAATGGTTACCGCCGTGGCAATCACCTGGATAAGGAACTGTTTGGGGTTTCCGAAGAAGAGGCCGTCGGCCCCCGCGGGGTTTATCGCCTTCGACGCGAAAAGCCCCGTGGCAAGCGCTCCCCATATACCTCCCACACAATGGACGCCGAAGACATCCAGCGCATCGTCATAGCCAAATTTGGGTTTGATGAAGGCAACGGCGAAGTAGCAGAAAATACTCACAAAGATACCGATGATGATCGCCGATACGGCGCTTACATAACCTGCCGCCGGGGTTATGGCAACGAGACCGGCCACCGCTCCCGTCGCCATGCCGAGCATGGTCGGTTTCCTGTTGAATATCCAGTCAATGATCGCCCAGGTCATCCCCGCTGCCGCGGCGGCCGTGTTGGTAGTGACAAAGGCGCTGACGGCGATCTCATTGGCCCCCAGTGAACTCCCCGCATTGAATCCGAACCACCCGAACCACAACAGGGCCGTACCGAGGATGGTAAAAGGAAGGTTGTGAGGAAGGATCGAGTGGCCGTTGGTCCCCTTGCGCTTCCCTATGAATATCGCCGTCATGAATGCCGCTATCCCCGCGTTTATGTGGACAACCGTTCCTCCCGCAAAATCGAGGGCGCCCAGTTCCCTGAGCCATCCCCCCACCCCCCAGACCCAGTGGCAAACCGGATCATAGACGAATGTCGCCCAGAGGAGGGTAAAGATAACGAATGCGGAGAACTTCATCCTCCCGGCAAAGGCTCCGACGATAAGCGCGGGGGTAATGATCGCGAACATCATCTGAAACATCATGAAAAGCTGATGGGGTATCGTCGCCGCATAATCGGCATTCGGGGCAAGCCCCACCCCTCCAAGACCCATCCATTCGAACCCTCCCCAGAAGCCTTTGCCGGGGCCAAAGGATAGGCTGTAGCCGAAGAGGACCCATTGAACGCTGATAAGGCAGAGAATCGTGAAACACTGCATGAGGATGCCCAGGACATTCTTCTTTCCCACCATCCCGCCGTAAAAGAACGCAAGGCCGGGCGTCATGAGCATAACGAGCGCGGTCGCGATGATAACCCATGCCGTATCACCGGTGTTCACCCCGGGGGCCGGCTGCACCGCGGACGGCTGTGGCGCTCCCTGAGCGGGAATGGCCTGCGCGCAAACGATGCCCGCGGGCATAGCAAGGAATATGAAGAATACGAGTAAGGCAAGAAAGCTTTTCATCCTGCACCTCCTGGAAAAATAAGGAAGGCGTCTTGGACCGGCAAAAAGGTCCAGGACGCCTTCGTCTGGCAACCATAAGAATGGAAATGGCGCTCCGAATCCTTTCAGAACGCCATTGTCGTTTTCACATCATTGTGACTGCTCATCCGATGAGCAGAGATACTCTATGAAGTAAGAAACCCGGGAAAGTGGTAACCTCGCATCGCCTACGGCATCATCAGCGGACCCGAGGGAAGCACAAGGCGGGCGAGGACGTTCATAACCAGGGAAACAACGATGCTGACCACGATAATAACGACAAAGTACCCGAGGCTCTTTTCCCGCGGCGTCTCCATCAGGACCGGCAGGCCCGTGTAGAGAAGGTACAGGCCGTAAAGAGAAGCGAGCAAGGTGAGCAGGGAGAGCATGGGCAGGATCATGAAGATCCCGGCTATCCAGGCCGGCGTAAAGGAAAAGACGGCCACCTTCACCGCCGAGAGGATGTCCTTGCGGGAATTGAAAGAGGGTGCAAGGGCATCGATTATGAATGCAACGACGTAGACACCGACCAACGTCAGAACATAGGATATGACGGCATGAATGAGACCTGATATAAAGGGGATGCGAAAATGGATGCCGAGCATGGAGGTGCCTATGAGGGACATCCCTATGAACCCGGCAGCGGCCGGAATGATTGCCAGAATGGCGGCATAGGAGGTGAAGAGTTCTTTTATGGTTATCTGTTCGGTCTTAACTGTCTCCCACGTCTCCGTGGGCTTGAACATGATGCCTTTTGCCCGTTCCACCAGATTCATAGATCCTCCTCATCGTGCAAGTTTCTGCTTTTCTTTCCTTTTCGCAGGTATATGGTCATTTCTACCACATACCCGAAGGCTGTACAAGCATTTACGCATCACCGGGAGCTTTTTTACGCGCGACAAGGCCCGCGCCCATCACGAGGGCGACATAGACCGTGACCGGCCACAGGGGATGGATCGTCCTCTGCAACCCCGTAATGAAGGAAAGCGCCATGATCACAACCGTACCGAGAAGCGCCGCAAAGGCATAGGAGCTTTTGACGCCCCTCGCGAACCACCCCGCAAAGACGATATAAACGATGGCGCTCAGGAAGACTGCGAGCCAGGTGACCTCGCGCAGGATCTCCCTCACGAAGAAGCCCAGGGCGAGGGACAATCCCCCGATGGCCAGCGTCGTGATGCGCGACGCCAGAAGTATCCTCCTGTCGTTCTCCATCTTGAGGAGGGGTGCTATATAGCCTTTAACCGCAAGCGTTGTCGCACCCATCAGGAAGGGCGAGCCCGAACTCATGAGAGGTGCCCACATGCTGATAAGGAAAAAGACGGCCACGTAAGGGGGCACGACGGCTATGAGCGCAGGAAGGGCGGCAAGGGAATTGATCTCCGGGAAGCGATACTTCGCGATTATCCCGCACAGGGCCGCCATAATGACCACGGGGATGGCGATGAGGTTCCCGATCACGATACCCTTCCTGCCCTCCGCCAGGGTCCTTGCGGAGGACGCGGTATTTATGACCGGCTGGGCAAGGACCCCAAGGGTAAAATTGATGAAGGCCCAGCTCAGCGCCTGTGAAACCCCCAGGTCCCCGAAGGGGGTGTAATAGTGTCCACCCTCCTGTGCCATTGCCTGCAGGCCGCCCGTTGAAAAGATGACGTAGAAGCCGCCGAGAAAGATACCGAAAACGATGGCGCAGATGTGAATGAGGTTCGTATAGGCGGTGGCCACAAAACCACCCATGACGTTGTAGAGTGTAAAGACAACGGTTGTAAGCACCATGCCCTGGTTGTAGGAAATGGCCCCTTTCGTGAGGACGGACAGTATGGCGCCGCCGCCCACGATCTGCATGGTGACGATCCATATCGAGAAAATAAGCTGGAGGACACCGGCAAGCCGCGTCGTCTTCCTGTCGTAGAGTCCGCCCACGACATCGAGGATGGAATAGGTCTTCTTGCCCGAAAGCACCCTGGGCAGGAGCATGGCGGTAACGAACATAGCTATCCAGATGCCGGCCTGGAACCACAGGGCCGACAGGCCATGGATAAAAGAACCCTGGGCCATGCCCACGATGGATACACCCCCTATCCATGTCCCCGCTATGAGGACCGCGATAAAAGGCACGGACAGCCCCCGCGACGCGACGAGGTACGCATCGGCCGACCGGGACTTCCTTGTCACGTAGATCCCGGTAAACCACAGGATGCCGATGTAGGCCGCTATCGCGAAGAGGTAGAGACCGTTCACGTTCTATTTTTTCCTGAAGAACTCATCGAGCCTCTGCTTGAAGAGCGGTGTCGCGGCAAGGTCTGCCACGTAGCGGCGTTCAAGGTCAAGATGTGTCTCCAGACCAAAGAAGAGGCTGCGGTTCACGAGGTCCTTGTATTTGCCCATCGTCTCCATGGGGAGCGCCTTCAGGGTACGGACAAGCTCTTCGAGCTTCCCGTCCACTTCCGCGTCATCACACACGACATTGACGAGACCCAGGCCCTTTGCCTCATCCATTGTAACGTTCCGCGAAAAGAGATAGAGCTCGTTGAAAAGCTTTGCCCCGATAATGCGGGGCAGCAGAATACTGCCTCCCCCATCCGGGGTCAGGCCGATCCTGCGATACCCCATGTTCATGATGGTCTTCTTCGTCGCAATGGAAAGGTCACAGGCAAGGGCCAGACCCACTCCGGCGCCCACGGCCACACCCTCCATGACGGCTATGACGACGGCAGGGATGCTGCGGATCATCTTTATGCTCTCGTTGAGGACACCCGCCTCGGCGTCGATGAGCGCCTCGGCGTCTTTCGCCTCCTTGAAGGCGATTATGTCACCACCGGAGCAGAATGCCCCGCCCGAACCCCGTATAACGACAAAAGGCGCCTGTTCTCCGGCAGCGTTCTTCAGCGCCTCGTAAAGGCCTTTGAGAAGATCCAGATCCATGGCATTCTTCTTGTCGGGCCTGTTCAACGTGATCGTAAAAACATCGTCCCTCAGTGATTCCAGTACAACCGGCATAAATTCCTCCTTATGAAATATATGGGTACCTTTCCTCGTCTCTCCGTCCGCCCGTCTGTGCGCGGCACAGGCCTGTATGCCTTTTCACACCTCAAAGACCGTCCCCACTGAAGCATAGAAACAGCGCTTCCCCATCTCCCCGATGAGCCTCCACGCGGCGGCCATACCCGTGCAATGGCACACACCGATGGAACCTATGTCCATTTCACCAACCGCCCGGATCGATGCGTCAACGGCGTCCTCAGGGAGGGCTCCCCAGTGCGTCCCGCCGATCACGGCCCGGATGGGCTCGCCGGGAAGATTTTTGCGGACGTGCTCGAGGGTGTTGACCATGCCGGCGTGGGCACACCCCAGAAGAACCACCAGTCCATCTTCCGTCGACACCACGAGGGCCCCGTCGTCAGGAACCGTATCGACCTCGAAGATGTCCCCATTTTTAACCTGAAGGCGCCTGTCACCCGTCTCGAAGGGTGAAAGCCTCGGTATTTCGCCGGTGAGATATACCCCGCCCGCAATCTCGCGGAAGCCGGAACCCAGGCGGAAGTCAGCACCGCGGCTTTCAAGAGACTCCCTCCTTTCGGGCATACCGATGAAACGGGTCTTTACCCCGCCTTCCTCATGCTCCACGGCGTATTTCTCGTCGAAAGCGGCAGGGTGACAATGGACCTCTACGGGTCCCGTCACGCTGAGAACGTCCTTCAGACCGCCGGTATGATCGTAGTGGCCGTGGCTCAGGAGGACCCTTTTTACCGAGCGCAGGTCTCTCTCAAAGGTGAGGGAGTTCCTGAGGATGCCTATGCCGGAACCGGTGTCGAAAAGATAGGCCCCACCTTCTGTCTCGACAAACACAGAAAACCCATGCTCCCCGATACCGCGGAGATTTGCCACGATATTTTCGCACAGGACGGTGAGACGGAGGCGCGCATGTTTTCCCACGAAAGAAAGCCTTTAAGATGGATTTTTCAGCCTTTGTCAATGATTAACCATATCCTGTCTTTTTTCAAGTTAAAAACGCCCCCGAAGCCCGTCTCCAAAGCAAACAGAACACCGTCGGAATTTTCCGGTTGACAGCCCGGCGGCGGGATTGTGTGAAAAGCCGGAACACCCTTAATATCAAGACTTTTTATCTTGACATAGCTCCCGCCTGAAAGATAATATTAAGTTTATAAAATTTTTCACAAATGAACTGCAGCACCTTGAGAAGTTAGAAAACGACGAAAAGGAGAGGCCGTTATGAAGTTAGAGGGTAAGAGCGCAATTGTAACGGGCGGCGGAAGGGGTGTTGGACGGGCTATCAGCGTGGCCTTTGCGCGTGAAGGCGCAAATGTGGTCATCAATTACGCCGGTAACCAGAAGGCAGCCGATGAGGTCGTCGAGATCATCAAGGGGATGGGGAGAAAGGCTGTCGCCGTAAAGGGCGATGTCGGTCAGGAAGCGGACGCGCAGAAGATAGTCGAGACCTGTGCCGAGGCCTTCGGCTCGGTCCACATCGTCATCAACAACGCGGGTATTTCCAAACCGTCCATGATGCACAAAATGAGCGTGGATACCTGGGACGAGGTCGTGAATGTCCAGATGAGAGGTCCCTGGCTCATGGCGAAGGCGGCTTCGAAGTACTTTATGCAGCAGAGCTATGGCAGGATCGTCAATGTGACCTCTGTTGCCGGCGTTGTCGGCACCATCGGTCAGATCAATTACAGCGCCGCCAAGGGCGGGGTGATCTCCATGACCAAATCAATGGCCAGGGAACTCGCGAAGTTCAACGTTACGGCCAATGTCATTTCCCTTGGCATCGTTACCACCGAAATGACACATACCATATCGACGGACGAGAAACTCAAAGAGATCTACACCAAACGGATCCTTCTTGGAAGATACGCGGACCCGGAAGATGTCGCGCCGGCTTTCGTATTTTTTGCTTCCGATGACGCCCGCTACATTACGGGCCAACTGCTGTGCGTGGATGGCGGTTACGGAATGACGTAAGAATTCTCAGGAGGTGATCAACGTTCACTCAAATATATAAGGAGGTGTTGTAATGGCTGATGTACCAAAAACAATAAAGCAGTGGCAGATGGTGCAACCCACCGTATTCAACAGAGAAACTAAAGAGACGACACCGGGTAAGCTGGAGATGGCAGAGATCCCTGTTCCCGAACTGAAGGCAGGCGAAGTCCTGGTTGAGATCGCCGGGTGCGGCGTATGCCACACTGACCTTGGATATTTCTTTGACGGAGTTCCCACCGTCAGCAAACCCCCTCTGGCACTGGGCCATGAGATAGCCGGTACCGTTATCGCCGGCGATCCGGCCTGGATCGGCAAAGAGGTTATCATCCCCGCCGTTATGCCTTGCAGGCAGTGCATCCTTTGCAAGACCGGCCGGGGCAACAGGTGCCTGGCGCAGAAAATGCCCGGCAACTCCATAGGCGTATACGGTGGTTTCGCAAGCCACATCGTGGTTCCGACGATAGACCTTTGCCTCGTACAGGACAAGAAAGGCTACGCCCTGGAACAGCTCGCCGTCGTAGCGGATGCAGTCACCACCCCTTACCAGGCATCCAAGAGGGCAGACCTTCAGCCTGGCGATAATGTCATCATCATCGGCGCAACCGGCGGCGTGGGCGTATATATGTCCCAGACCGCAAAGGCGCTCGGCGCAAAGACCGTTATCGGTATCGCAAGGAATCCCGAGAAACTGAAAAGGGCATTGGACTACGGGTGTGACCACGTCATCAGCACCCTCGATAAAACGAACAAGGATCTCGTTGGCGAGTGGAGAACCTACTGCAAAGCCAACGGCCTTGCCAACACGGGCTGGAAGATCTTCGAGGTTACCGGCTCCAAGGCCGGCCAGGAACTCGCCCTCGACCTGCTCTCATTTGTGGGCAAACTCATTCTCGTCGGCTTCGGTATGGCGAAGAGCGAGTATATGTTCTCCAAACTGATGGCCTTCGACGCCGAAGTCATCGGCACCTGGGGCTGTCTGCCCGAGTACTACCCGATCGTCCTCGACATGGTCCTCAGCAAGAAGATCAAGATCGATCCCTTTGTTGAAGTAAGGCCCATGAGCACCATCGCGGCAACCTTTGAAGAGATCCACAAGGCGGGTTCGCCTGCAAAACGCGTTGTCCTGAAACCTGATTTTTAAGGTTTTACACAAAAACTTTTAGGAGGAAAGTATGGGATTAGAATGGATGCCAAGAGAAAATGGTAAGAAAGATCATTCCAGGCACGGTACCCAGTGGTGGGGAACGGAAGCTCCCAGCGTAGTGTACGAAAAGAAACCCTTGAAAGACCCGAAGGGCAATGTTATCCCCGGTCTTTACAACGCATGGATCAGGCTCAACAACCCCATGCAGTACAATTCCTACACCACCGAGATGGTGAAGGGCGTCATCGCCGGTTTCGAGAATTCCTCTACGGACCGCGAAGTTGTGGCCGTGATTTTCACAGGAACAGGCCCGAACGCCTTCTGCACCGGCGGCAACACAAAAGAGTACTCAGAATACTACAGCAAGAGGCCGGAAGAATACGGCTCATACATGGAACTTTTCAACAATATGGTTGACAGCATTCTTATGTGCAAGAAACCGGTCATCTGCCGTGTAAACGGTATGAGGGTTGCCGGCGGCCAGGAGATCGGCCTTGCCTGCGACATCGCAATTTCATCTGACCTTGCCATTTTCGGTCAGGCAGGCCCGAGACACGGCAGCGCCCCCGTGGGCGGCTCCTCCGACTTCCTCCCCTGGTTCCTTACCGCGGAAGATGCAATGTGGAACTGCGTAAGCTGCGAGATGTGGTCCGCATATAAGATGAAGGCCAAGAACCTCATCTCCCGGGCCATACCCGTCCTGAAAGACGACAAGGGCGCCTGGGTACGGAATCCTCAGGTCATCACCGACTCCTACGTTGTCAACGGCGAGATCGTTTACGGCGAGCCTAAATCCGGCCAGGAAGCAAAAGACGCCAGGGCATGGGTCAACGAAAAACTGAAAAAGAACGAGTACGATTTCTCACTTCTCGACGCAGAAGTTGATAAAGTTGTCTGGACCTTCGCAAACCTCTTCCCGGGCTGCCTGAACAAATCAATCGACGGCATCCGCCAGAAAAAGAAATTCTTCTGGGATCAGGTCAAGAACGATCACAGATACTGGCTGGCAACGAACATGATGGGCGAGGCCTTCCTCGGCTTCGGCGCCTTCAACACCAAGAAGATCACAGGCGTAGACACCATCGATTTCATCAAGAACCGCCAGCTCATCGCAGAAGGTGCCCTGAACGACGACAATTACATGGCAGAGATTCTCGGCAAACCGCAGGCGAAGTAAATTTCGCATATACCCTGGGGGGGATAACATCCCCCCTATTTTTTTTCAAAGAAGGAGAATTGTCATGGCCTTTACACATATAACATTCGAAAAAAAGAACAAGGTTGCAACGATCACGCTCAATGAACCGGTATCAAACTGGTTAACCATCCTCATGATGAGGGAGATCAACGAAGCCATCATGGACGTTAAGAAGGACCCGACGGTTCAACTCCTGGTCTTCGATCACGCCGGGGAAAAGGCATTCTGTGACGGCGTCGACGTGGCGGACCACACCCCCGACAAGGTCAACGACATGATCGAGGTCTTCCACCGCATGTTCCGTCTCATGGAAGAACTCGACTGCACAACGGTTGCGTTGGTAAACGGCAGGTCTTTGGGCGGCGGATGTGAGCTTATGAGCTTCTGCGATATCGTCATCGCCTCAGAAAAGGCAAAGATCGGCCAGCCTGAGATCGCAGTGGGCGTTTTCCCTCCCATCGCGGCGGCATGGTTCCCGAAGATCATCGGGCTCAAGAATACCTATGAACTGCTGCTGACGGGTAAGATCATCGGCGCGAAAGAGGCGCAGGCCATGGGCCTCGTCAATGTCGTCCTCCCCGTCGAGAATTTCAAAGCGGAAGCGGAAAAGTTCATGGCTGATTTCCTGAAACAGAGCAGGCCGGTGGCGATGTGGACAAAACGTGCCATCAAAGCAGGACTCAACGTCAACTTCCTCGAGGCCCTGAGAATGTCGGAGATCATCTACCTCGACGGCTGCATGAAGACAAAAGATGCCAACGAAGGGATCAGCGCATTCATGGAAAAGAGGAAGGCGGTCTGGAAGGACGAGTAACAAGGGGCTATGAGATACGCACCGAAGGATGAAATAGATACACGGATCAGCAAATTGAAGACGTTAATGGAGAAGGCCTCTCTGGATGGGGCCTTTTTTCATTACAAAATAGACTATTACTATCTCTCGGGCACGATGCAGGATTCGCTCCTCTTCGTGCCCCTCAACTCTGAGCCGCTCCTTTTCGTCAAGCGCGAGATAACGAGGGCACGCAGAGAGTCGCCTCTCGCGAACGTCATATCCTACCGTTCCATCAAGGATATCCCACAATATCTGAAACCCATGAAGCGCGTGGGGATGCAGCTCGATGTGATCCCGTACAACGACGTGATCAGGTTCAAGGACCTTCTCGGCGATGTCGAATTCGTTGACTGCTCCCCTCTCACCAAGGAACTCC
Organism: Syntrophorhabdaceae bacterium; assembly: GCA_028698615.1. Classification (NCBI taxonomy): domain Bacteria; kingdom Pseudomonadati; phylum Thermodesulfobacteriota; class Syntrophorhabdia; order Syntrophorhabdales; family Syntrophorhabdaceae; species Syntrophorhabdaceae bacterium. The sequence continues at coordinate 646 of JAQVWF010000040.1, read as the reverse complement.
GCAAACGCAAATCCCCTTTCGAGATAGGTCTCATGGAGAAGGCCGCTGAGATCAGCAAGAAGGTCTATGCAAAAGTGCCGGAGTTCCTGCGGGAGGGAGCAACGGAGATCGAGGTTGGCGGTCACATGGAAGCCTATGCGAAGTCGCTGGGTCACGAGGGGCTGCTGAGGGTCCGTTCTCTTAATTACGAGGCCTACACCTGGCATATCCTGAGCGGACGCACAGGCAGCATTGTCAGCCAGTCTGATTCGCCCATGGGCGGCTTTGGCCTCTCACCCGCCTTCCCTGTCGGCGCCAGCTTCAAAAAGATCAAGAGGAACGAGCCGATACTCGTCGATTTCGGGATATGCTATCACGGTTACCAGGTGGACCAGACCAGAATGTACGCCATCGGCGCCATACCGGACATCTTTGCCCGGGCATATGACGCATGTAAGGAAATACACGACCGGGTACTCGAAAAGGTTGTTGAAGGATACACCAGCAAGGAACTTTTCGAATATTCTAAGGAATTGGGAGATAAACTGGGTTACGGGGACTATTTTCTGGGGTACAAGCCGCACAAGGTGAGGTTTCTCGGTCACGGTATCGGTATTGAGCTCGCGGAGTTTCCTTACATAGCCGCCACTCATACCTATCCCATAGA
>JAQVWF010000039.1 GCA_028698615.1 Syntrophorhabdaceae bacterium | reverse complement strand
GACCTGACGGGGAGCCAGAACGTTACAACTTACACCGTATACGCTTTTGGAACCGGAACGGAAGGGAAGAACGCCATGAAGGCGACGGCCATGTTCGGCGGGTTCGACCCTTCGTCGACCAGCAGTTATCCGTATCCGTATACTACCTGGCCTTCCACGGACAGCCGGTATATAAATTTTCCCCTGACCCAGTGCGACTATCCGACACGATGGGATGCCCAGTGTGTCCAGTGGGACAAGAGCAAGGCGAACGTGCCCTACAACTATTTTGAGGCCGATGACGGCAATCAGATGGCCACCCAGCTCGAGAACGCTTTGCTTGACATGCTTCGACGCGCCTCTTCGGGCACGGCTGCGTCGGTCCTCGCATCCGCTGAAGGCAGTGGGGCCAACATCCTGCAAGCCTTCTTCTTTCCCAAGCGGATGTTCGATGACGCGGAGATTGACTGGACCGGCGAGATGCAGAACCTCTGGTACTACATCGATCCCCAGATAGGCAACAGCACCATCCGCGAGGACACGGTCCGCAACAATGTCCTTGATATTTTCAGTGATGACATCATTGAGTATGAATTCGATGTGGGTCTGGGAAAAACGCGGGTGAGAAGGTACCAAACCAACGCGAGTGCTCAGAAGGGGACGGAAGACAACCCTTCTCCCGTTGAGCTTGACGAGACCAGGAACCTGTGGGAGGCCGGTATCATATTGTGGGCCAGGGACCTGGCAACGTCACCCCGCACGATCTATACCACTGTTGACGGGACAAATCGCATTGATTTCAGCACAGCAGAGGCCACCTCGAACGGGACTCTTCAGACCTATCTTCAGGCAACGGGCGACCCCACAACGGCCCAGAACATTGTCAATTACATTCATGGTTATGACATCGCGGGCTACCGGAACAGGACGGTGACAACATCGTACGCCAGCAGCACCGGCACGCACGTTTGGAAGCTGGGCGATATTGTTTCGTCCACACCCCGCCTCAAGGCGTCGTTTCCTCTGAACTCCTATCACCTGTATCCATCAGAGGGGTATAATGACCGCACGTACTATCAGTACGTCAACGATGTCGATGCCGCCGGCAATTCGACGGGCAGCTACAAGCAAAGGGGAATGGCCTTCGTGGGTGCCAATGACGGCATGCTCCACGCATTCGAGTTGGGCAAGCTCACCTTCAGCAACCTGGCGAGCACGGAAGCTGCGCGCCTGGAGACAGTGGACGTGGCGCTTGGGACGGAGCGGTGGGCTTACGTGCCGAGGGGTGCGTTGCCGTATCTCAAATATCTCACGAGTGCGACCTACTGCCATGTGTTCTACGTGAACCAGCCCGTGGTCATTGTCGATGCCAGCGTCAACGCGGGCGGCTCCTTGAGCCAGGACGCGAGCTACACGAAGACGAGATCAAGCTGGCGGACCATTCTTATCGGCGGGATGGGCATGGGGGGCGCGTGCCGTGACAGCACCTCAACCTGCAGCACAACAGATGACTGCGTAAAGACACCCATCACGGGAGCGGGTTTTTCCTCCTATTTTGCTTTCGATATAACGGACCCTACGAACCCCGTCCTGCTCTGGGAGTTTTCCCGGGACGATCTGGGATTTTCCACGACAGGTCCCGCCATCGTGCGGGTAGGGGACCCTTCCAAGAATGGAAAGTGGTATGCGGTCTTCGCGAATGGTTCCACGGGTCCCATAAATACAACCTACCATCAGTTCATGGGCTCCTCGGATCAGAATTTGAAATTCTTTGTCCTCGATCTTTTGAGCGGTCCCAAGTCATCGGTAACCGTCATCGATACGGGTATCGAGAAGGCATTCGGCGCCAGCCTGGCGAATTCATCTTTTGACGTGGACAGGGGCGATCCGAATGCATCGGGTGCCACGCCATATTCCGACGATGTGATCTATATGGGGTATACGAGGAAGGGCACCACGGCATGGACAAAGGGCGGTGTCGTTCGCCTGATGACGCGCAACGATCCCAATCCGGCGAACTGGGCCGCCAGTACCGTTATAGACAATATAGGCCCCGTTACGACAAGTCTGACCAAATTACAGGACCGCAGGAAGGGAAAGCTCTGGCTCTATTTCGGCACGGGCCGGTATTTTTACCGTCTTGACGATGGGGCGACAATTGACGACCCCGACAGCCAGCAGGCGTTCTATGGAATAATGGAACCCTGTTACACGTCATCGACCAACATGATGAACGTGACGTGCACGATCACGCGTACTGTAGGAGATCTCCAGAATCAGACAGGCTCATCGTCAAATCTTTCTCCCACGGCACTCGGTTGGTATATCAATTTCCCGACGCCTGATTCGGGGTACAAGGCTCACCGTGTCCTGGCCCAGCCCGTGGCCTCATACAACGGTGTCGTCTATTTTCTGACAAGTTCGCCATCCACTGACATCTGTTCCATGGGGGGTTACACGTATCTGTGGGCGACCTGGTATGATAACGGCGGTGCCCCACCAGCGTCGGCCCTCTCCGGAATGGTGGTGACACAGCTCTCCACCGGTCAGATCGCCACACCTATTTTGAAGACGGCCAGCGGTTCATCGGCCCTGACCATTGCCGGAGGAAAAGCAATGGCAGTCGGCCAGGGCGTGAACATTGGAGGAGGCTTCTCCTTATTGGGTCCGCCGAAGCCGATAAGAAAGATATTGCATATGAGAGAAAGATGAAAACGTGCAAGGGTTTCACGCTCATAGAACTTCTTATTGTTGTTGCAATGATTGCCATACTGGCCGGGATTGCGGCACCGAACATGTCGGGTTTTGTGAGGAAGAACAGGATTCACAACCAGACAAAAAGGATCTATAACGACCTCATGAACATGAGGATGATGGCGATGAACACCAACAGGACGCATTTTATGGAATTTGGTCTGGCAGGCAACAAGTACCAGGTGGTTGAGGATACCAATGGAAACAATGCCAAGGATGCGACTCCGCCCGATACGGTAAGACTTGAGAGAACAGCGATTGTTCCTTTTACCTTTGGGAATATCGATCCCGGAAGCGAGGCGATCGAGAATAATTTCGCCGGCGGTATGGCGGTCTTCGATTCCCGGGGTATTGCCACGCGACAGGGGGCGATCTGTATACCTTCGGTGAATCTCAAGCCGACGACCAACTGCATAGTCGTGGCACCCACGAGGATCAGAATGGGTCAATACAACGGTGCAGCAGGAGGGTGCAATGTCGCTGCCTGTAATTAAAAAAAACCGGAAAGGGTTCACGCTTATTGAACTTCTCGTTGCCATGCTTGTGCTCTCCATTGGTCTCATGGCGATGCTTGATGGATTGGCGAATTACATGAGGATCAATATGGATAACCAGATGCGCAATGAAGCGATGCGCATAGCCGAATCAACGCTGGAAACCCTGCGCAACGCACGATTCAGCGACGTCCAGGGCCATTCGGTTGTGATCACCTCTCCTGAAGTAAGGAGGATTCGAAACATCGATGTGTCCTATACCGTCAATTGGACGGCACGGAACATTATTCCAACGGGTGCCACGGCGGCCAGCAGCATTGCGGTCCAGGTGAAAGTCACCTGGAGCCATCGGAACATAGGGCATCGGCACGACGCGGCTTCCATTATCAGCACCGACGCATGAGGTGAAAGCAGCTATATGAGAAAGGACGAACAGGGATTCAGTTTGTTGGAGCTGCTCATTGCCATAGCGATCATGGGGATCGTCATGGCAATGAGCATGCAGCTCCTGCAGAGCCTTATCGGGGGACAAAGACAGCAGGCTGCGATCGTAGCCGGCCAGTTCGAATCAACCCTGGGCATGGAGATGATGAGAAGCGATGTGTCCAATGCCGGATTCGGGTTGGCCGACGAGTTCAAGAGCGCGCCCGGGACCTACAGTGAGGCCACAAGTAATCCCTCTCAACAGTTCAACGATGCACCTAACGTCCCCAAGGCCCTGGCGCACAGCAACAACGTGGGCTCGTTTACGGATTACATCGCAAATTCGGATTATCTGGTCATCAGGTCTCCCGCTGTCGGTATAAACAGCGCCGCCGGAAAGTGGACCAATATAACCGGCACGACAGTGCACATCTGGAACGATGTCAACCTCGACATGGTGAACGGCAGGGACTACATGGTCGTCATAAAACCCCGTTCAACTCTTGGGGGACGGGCACAATTGATCGTTTCGGCGGGTGCATACGCGCCCCAATACGTTACGTCGGCGCTGGACGTTGCATTTCAACCATCGACCAGCACTGGAGAGCGGTATCTCGCCTTTGGCATAGACGATACGAACATCCCCGTCAGACCCTTTAACAGGGCAGACTATTATGTGAAGAAGCCTTCGACTGCCAATCCCAACTGCGCATCAGGCACGGGATCGCTGGTCAAGTTCGCCTTGCCTCAAAGTGCGGCCGTGGACGTGACAGCCAACGAATTGCCCCTCATAGAGTGCGTTGCCAATATGCAGGTCGTTTTCAGGCTCGATACCAATCTTGATGGTGTTCCCGAGGATCCACCGGTAAATGACATATCCGGCCTCGACGCACTCGCGATCAAGGAACAGGTCAAGGAGGTGCGGGTCTACTTACTCACCCATGAGGGTATAATGGACAGGAGATTCAAATATGGAGGCGCGAATCCCATCACCGTCGGTCCGACAGCAGCACTGGGGACCAGTGTGAATCTCACCGCCTTCGGCACGGACTGGGACCACTATCGCTGGAAGGTCCATACTCTCGTGATCAAACCCAAGAGCTTTTACTGAAAAGGACTCAAGAAGGGATATGATGACACCTCGACAAATTACCGGAAAGCACAGGACGGATGCCGGTGTTGCCCTTGTGCTGGCATTGGTCGTTGTTTCTGTTGCTGCGGGGATCTTTGCCGCCATCATGTATTATGCCATGACAGGTTCGGAGGTTTCGGGTCTGCAGAGAAAGTACCAAAGTTCCAAGGAGGCTTCTCTCGGCGCCATCGATATTCTGACTAAAGACATTTTGCCCCGAGTGATATCGGGAACAGACCTCTCGACTGCGGTGAGCGGCATGGTGGTTGCCGACGTTCTCTCGGCGATCCAGGCAGATTCGGGGAAGGACGCTTGTTTCAGCGCCAAACTTTCCGGTGTTACGTCCACCTGGCCGGGTGGAACCTGTGATAGTGGCCCCGACGCCACGGTGAACAGCGATATAGTGTTCAATCTGAAGGGCTGGTCAGATTCCACAAAGCCCCTCGTAGTCAGTATGAAGGTTGTCGATACCGTAACCGGCAATTCTGACAGGACAGGGACGGTGCTGGAGACGGCGAGCGGCGTGGTGGATGACGCATCATCCATTATCAAGATACAGCACTTTCCCTTTCTCTACACGATCGTGACAGACGCGAGGCCCCAGAACAGCACGAGTGAACGCGCTAATATCGAAGTCCTCTATGCCTACTAGACGACCCATAAGAACCATAAAGCCCTCCCCATCGTCCGTGACCAGGAGGGGCAGTAAAAGGATTTTCCTTGTCATGGTCATTATCATCCTGGCCGTTCTCGTGGTCCTGTACATATTCCTGACCAGGAATCCGTCGGAACCAACCCGGCAGTCTCCCCGCGATGAAGCAGCCGCCGGCGGACAGGCGACCGAGGCCGCATCGGAAACATCTGCGGATCCGGGCGTTGCCATGGGGAAGGCGAAGCTGCAGCTGGAATCCGCAGGCAACAAAAACATCATCAGGGTCGTTGTCGACAGGCCCGCAGGGGACGAAGATGAGGTCATGTACAGATTTGAGTGGACCCTCAATGGTCAACCCGCAGGGGACGGAAGCGACAGCCTGAGCGGATTCAAACGGGGCGACAGGGTTACCGTCAAGGTCACGCCTGTACAGGACGGGAAGGTTGGGTCATCAAAGATCCTCGATTTCCTGGTCCAGAATACGCCGCCGAAGGTAGTCGAGGGTCAGGACATGAAGATTGAAGGTAATACCTTTTCCTACCAGGTGAAGGGTGTCGACCAGGATGGTGATGCACTATCATACAGCCTTGAGGATGCTCCGCAGGGCATGACGATAGACCCTCAGACCGGAGAGATCCGATGGCAGTTGAAGGAGAGCGACTACGGGGAGCGTATCATCAAGGCGAAGGTCAGCGATGGAAAAGGGGGAGTCACAAACTACAGCCTTAAGGTCGATTTCCAAAAACCGTCCCGTGAAAAGAAGGCCGGAGACAATCAAAAATGATCATTCAAGCTCTTTCTCCCGCACTAAGCATGATTGCTTGATTTTATTAGCCATTACAAACAAATAATTGCATCGTGTCCATAATATCTCACGTTTCTTTACCTTGTCATATCGTGGCGTTACAAGTAAAACGTGAGGAACTTGAATTAATATGAGGCCTAACCTGGAAAAAAATGTAGGTAAAAAACTGTTGACAAAAAAATGGGCTTCTGCTAGCTTTTCAGCATGATAGGGGTTATAAAAACTGCGTTCCATCCCCAAAAGGGCGGCATATAGCCCAGTATATTATCCGGTGATCGGTCAGGGCACATAGTTCCCTGCTGACCAACCGGGAGATGACACGACTGCTGCACCTGATACATCAAGGGAAATTGTTGCCCGGAAGCTCGGGCGCATGAACCGCATACAGGGTGACTATGGCAAATCCATTTGAAGCGTTAGGGACCTTTTTCCTTGTTGTGCCCATCGTGCTCTATCTGTTCAGCAGTTTCGTCCTTTACAGGATTGGGAACAAATTCGGGGTCGGTTCTTTCTGGCATTATCTTATCCCCTTTTACAATATGGTGCTCATGTGCAGATGCGGAGGCGTTTCAGCCTGGAATGTTCTGGGGCTTGTTGTGTTTCCCATCAGCATATACTCGACGATCAATATATGGGGCAGCATCGCCGAAAGGCTGGGGAAGAGCTACTGGCTGTATGGGATCACCACGCTGATCATCGGGGTACCCGTGTTGATCCTTGCCTTTGATTCTTCGAGACCGGGCGGAGGCGAGATCGCTGTACCTGAACCCGTTCCTGCGGAAACGCCTCAGGCGGAACCTTCCATGCAGTACAGTGAGCAGAAAGGTGCTTATGCAGGTTCCGACGATACGGGACCCACGGAGGACCAGAAGGAGGAAGGACCGCTCCTGCAGGAAGAGCTTGCCCCGGTGGTTGCCGACACCAGGCAGAAAAAGTATAAGACGAAAAGAGGCCTTTTCGAGTCCATCAAGGAATCGGGAATGTTCAGCAGTTTTGTCATCAAGCAGATGGATGAGATTGTGGGCATCGATATCGGCACGACATCCATTAAGATGTGCGGTTTGAAGAATGTCAAGGGCGTCTTTTCAATTCAGAATATAGTCAAAAAGACCTACGAGCAGGAACTCATCAGCGACGGCCATATCGTTGACATTGATTTCCTTGCCCAGGAACTGCAGGGAATGTTCAAAGAGAACAGCATCAAGTCGAAGAACGTGGCCTGCGCCCTGTCGAGCTATTCCGTGATCTCGAAAAAGATCACCGTTCCCTTCATGGACGATGAAGCGCTGGAGAACATGATCAGCGTCGAGGTGGAGAACGCAATTCCTTTCCCCATGAAGGACATCTATTACAGCTATTATGTTATCGGCGTGGATCCCGAGAAACAGAACATGATGAATGTGAAGATAGTGGCGGTCAAGAGGGAGATAGTAGACGCTTATATCGCCACCTTCAATATGGCCGGGCTTAGTCTGCAGATACTGGATGTAGACATGTTCGGCATATCGAACGTTGTGGAACAGATATATGCCCCGAAGGAACATTCCGTCCTTATCGTCGACATAGGCGCATCGGTCACCAATATCGCCATCCTGAACGGTGAGAATATAGAATTCACCCGTGAGATCCTGATCGGTGGGAAATACCTCACCAGCCAGATACAAAAGTCGATCAAGGTCAAGTATAAAGAAGCGGAAGAGAAGAAGATCGCCGCTGACTCCGATGTGGTGTATCTCTTTGAGGACTTTATCTTCAATATATCGTCGGAAATAAACAAGACAGTCCGGTTCTACCTTGCGACAAAACCGAAGGAGACCATAGGAAAGATCTTCGTAACGGGAGGTTCTTCGCTTCTGCCGGGGATCAAGGAAAAGATCGTCGATGAAACAGGCATCCCCGTGGAGGTCATCGATCCTTTTCTCCTTGTCCAGGCGGGAGCGCAGGCGGGTTTATACGGGGAACTCAAAGAGGCGATGGTGGTCCCCGTCTACCTGTCAACCCGGGTAACGGATCTTATGGGATGATATGATAAAGGTTAATCTCTTACCCTACAAGAAATCAAGAACGAGCACCCTCAAGATCAATATTGTCACGTTTGTGCTGATGCTGATCATAGGCAATATATTGTTCTGGTCCTTTTACGTCTACAATGAGCGGGATATCGGTGATTATGAACGAAACATCAGGGCGACACGGCAGGAGTTGGCAAAACTGCAGCCCTTCTACAAGGAATACCAGAGGATACAGGCGGCAAAGAAAGAGATAGAGCGACGGATAAAGGTGGTCAACCAGTTGAAGGCTGGCAGGGCGCTTGCGGCAAGATCGCTCTTTGACCTTTCAGTGACGATGAAAGAGGGGGTATGGCTTAAATCATTCAAGAAGAAGGACGATAAATTCGAGATAGAGGGGAGATCACTCGTCAACGAATCGATATCGGACTTCATGGAAACCCTATCGAGTTTGCCCTACATGAAGAATGTTGAATTGAAGAGCATTCAGGACGTGACCGAAGAGGGTCTCGTGATCAAGAAGTTCATCGTTCAGGGGAATATGTCGTTATGAGAGTTGGATTTGAGCCGAAGAGTCTTGGAAAAAAGATAGAGAAAATACCTCAGAAGTATATTCTCATCGTCATGGTGGTGCTTGTGATCGTTGTGCTGGCGGCCCTCTATTATTTTCTGATGGTGCCTCAGCTCGAAACGAAGGCGAAAGTGGAGAGGGAATACCACGAGGTACAGCTGGAACTGGGCAGGCTCAAAAGCATCCAGCAGAACATTGCAAAACATCGCAAGGAGTATGAGCAAATGCAGGAGCTTCTCCAGGAGGTCATGAGACAACTGCCGGAATCGAAGGACATCCCGAACCTCTTGAGGAGCGTGACCTCTGTCACGGAGGAAACACGCCTGAAGGTCAAGCAGTTTGAGCCCAAGCAGATGAAACACAAGGATTTCTATTCGGAAATGCCTTTCGAGATCAAGTTCCAGGGAAGATTCAGCAGCCTTGCATCCTTCCTGGATGGAGTGAGAAAGCTGGAACGTATTATCAGCGTAGCCGACTTTACGGTGGAGGCAAAGGGTCCCCCGAACAACGTTCATCTCGAGGGATCATGCAATGCCAATGCATATGTATATTTGAGGGAGCCCATAAAAAAACCACCGGCAAAAGGAGCGAAAAAGGCGAATGTCCCGCGTGCAAAGTAGTCTCATATTCAGCGTTTGCTTTTTGCTGGGTGTTTCTTGTGCTTACGCGCAGAATCCCAAGGCGCCGCCCGTAAAAAAGGAGGCGGCCGCGGAGAAGTTCAACGTGGAAGATTTTGCATACGACGGGGAGGGCAGGAATCCCTTTGAGCCTATCCTGCTTCTGAAGGCGAAGACATCAAGGGGTGCAAGCATCAGGTCATCGAGGGAGAAGAAGGGATCAGATAAGGTCGGCTATGAGCTCGAGGAATTGCGGTTCGTCGGCGTCATCAAGAGCGGAACCGGTACGATGATCGCCATGATGGAAGACATGCAGGGAAAGGGTATCTTCTTCCGGAAAGGGGACCACCTGAACAAGAATATGTGGGTGATGGACGTTTCAGCGAGCAATATGGTAGTTGGCCATAAGACAAGAGGGGAGACAAAGAAGATCGTTGTTGATATCCCCTCGAAAAACTGAAGGGTGAAATATGAGTAGAAAAATGGTGGTATTATTTTTTCTGTTACTTTTAATTATACCCTTATTGTGTTTCAGCCAATCAGCGAGAAGACCATCCTCGGCTTCAAAGGTTTCTTTTGATTTCATGGATGCTGACGTGAGGAACGTCGTCAGGATCCTTGCGGAGGTTGCGGGAAAGAATATCGTAATATCGGATGCCGTAAAAGGCAAAATTACGATGAAGCTCGACAACGTTTACTGGGATGAGGCGCTGGAACTGGTGGTTGAAACGGGGGGTTTGAGGAAGATAGAGGCGGACAAGATTATCCGTGTTGTCACCGTCAAGGAATACGACGATGAAATAAAGAGAAAGATGGGCGAGAGGGAATCCTTTAGAAAGGACCGTCTCGAGAGACAGAAAATGGGCGAGGAATTCGTGACCGAGACGATATACCTGAGCTATGTAAGCCCTTCCGACATGGAGAAGATGCTCAAGGGCGGGTCCGATGCCGCGACTCCGGGAGCACAGAAGAAAGGCTTCGTGTCCGAGTTCGGGACGATTACGCAGGTCCATTGGAACAACGCGCTCATCATCAGGGATACAAGAGAGAACGTTGCAAACATGATCCGGATCATCAAGGAGCACGATACCAAACCGAATCAGATACAGATAGACTGCAAGATCGTGCAGGCAACCACCAATTTCTCAAGGGAATTGGGGATACAGTGGGGAGTTCGTTCGGACCAGACATCGAAACTTCTCGGAAACAAGGAAGTGATGATATCGGGCGGTAGAAGCTTTTCATCCGCGACCGAGGAAGGATCGGGAACGATGGTGGCGACGACAAACCTTATTGGTTTCAGGTCCAACGGTTATGTCATACCGTATAATCTCAACCTTCCTGCCGCTGTGGGCGCCGGGAGCGGAGGAACGCTGGGGTTCTTCATAGGAAGCGCCACCGATGCCTTCCAACTGGATGTGCAGTTGTCCGCCCTCGAGGATGAGGGAAGGGGAAGGATTCTCTCCAATCCCAAGGTCATCACCTCGGACAACAAGAAGGCAATAATCCAGCAGGGTAAATCGATCCCCTACAAGACGTACTCGCAATCAGGCACCCAGACCCAGTTTGCGGAAGCCGTCCTGGGGCTTGAGGTCACACCTTCCGTAACGAAGGATGGTTACATCAGGCTGGAGATACTGGCAAAGAAGGATCAGGCGGATTTTGTGAATACCTCAGAGGGAGTTCCTACGATAGACAAGAAACAGGCATCCACGCTGCTCTATGTGAAGGATGGAGAAACAGCGGTCATCGGCGGAATATATGAGCGCGAGGAAGGATCGAGCGAGAACGGCATTCCCGGGTTGAAGAACATTCCGCTGCTGGGATGGCTCTTCAAGAAAGAGGCAAAGCTGGACGACAGGACGGAACTGCTGATCTTTATCACGCCGAGGGTAGTCAAAAACGTTTACAGGAACGAGGGGTAAATGAAAGCGATACTGGCTGTCATCGTATGCTTATCGGTTTTTATATCGGCCAACTGTCTTGCCGCCGGCGGGAACGACATGGTGGTGGGACAGATCACCGGCAGTCTTGAGAAGAAGTTCAAGATGCTCACAGGCGATAAGGCTTTCACGAACCTGGGGGGCAGTTCGGGGGTCATAAAGGGCGATATTCTCACCATTTTCCGCCAGGGAGACACGAATAGAGTGGATCCCATCGGTCAATGCGCTATAGTTGAGATGTACGATTCCAGGAGCGTCTGTGAGATCATCACAATGAACAGGGAGATCGGGATGGACACGGTCACCATCAAGAAACTGAACTATGATGATGCGCTGCTGTTCCCCCCCATCTTTACGTTGCTGACAAAAGTGGTGGAACCCTATTCACCGGAAAAGCATGTTGTCGTTTACGTTCATGACTTCTTTGATGAGAACCACAACCTGACCCGGTTCTCGGAGAGGATCAGAAAGGAAGTGAACAGGGTTTTTTTTCAGAAAAAGAGGATGAAAGCCGCGGGTAAGGCGATAAGCCCCGCTCTCTTTGCATATCTGCCAGGCGAATACAACGAGTACAATGCAACGATTGAAGATTACCTGAAGCGTGACCGGATTGATGTCATAATAGCCGGGACATATAAGGTGACCGGGGACAGGATTCAGCTTTCCTTTTACAAGATCGACAGGAACTGGGAAGATATAGCTCTCGACACCAGCATCGCGGGAAAACCTTACGCCACGATGGTGACGGAAGTGACCGTGCCATACAAGGCAAGGAAGAAGGAGCAGACGGTCTCCTGCGATGTCATATACAAGCCCGTGTATCATAAGACGGAGGGCCGTGATGAGCGCAATGCGATAATCAATTTCGAAACGCAGGACAACCCCATTTTGGAATATACGCTCAGAAAGGCGGAGTTTAATATCATAGCGCCCATCGACTTCACTTTGCGGATCGACGGCAACGAGATACGATTTGATAAATCTCATCAGTACCGACTGCCATTGACGACAGGCAAGCACGAGATAACGGCATCCTACAAAAAGGGTTTCTATTACAACGATACCTTCCTCGTAGCTCTGGCCGAACGGAATATGGTAAAGAAGACGGCAATGCTATCCATCGATAAGCCCGAGGACCTTGTCATAGAGATCGAGGCCGATCCCCTTCCCGGGCGAGAGAATATCACTTTCAAGATGTACCGGAAAGTCAGCCACACCACGACGATCGTCAAGCCCGTGCTGAAGAGGGAGATACTGAAACCAGTCGAAACTTATAAGGACTAAGTAGTTCTGGTTCGCAGGGTCAAATGGAAAGCCTGGTCAAATTCCTCGCCCGTGTCGGTCCCTTTCCCCGCAGGCATGCAGAAGCGTTGATACGTGCCGGCAAGGTCAAGGTCAATGATGCCGCAGCTGTCTCTCCGTCCTTGCAGGTAGGTCCTCAGGACCGTGTCTCCGTCGACGGGCAGGTTGTGAGCGCCGAGGCAATAAAGGTGTATATAGCGCTCAACAAGCCCGAGGGCTACATATCGGACCTCAAGGACCCCCGGGGGAGAAAACTGGCCAGAGACCTCATCAAACACGATCTGAGGCTCTTTCCCATAGGAAGGCTCGATTACAATTCGGAAGGTCTCATAATCTTCACCAATGATGGCGATCTCGCCAACTACGTAATGCACCCCCGATACAGTGTTAGCAAGGAATATCTCGTCAAGTTCAAGGGTTTGCTGCAGAAGGAATCGGTGGCAATGATGAAAAAGGGTATCCGGGTGGAGGGTGAACTCTATCAGGCGGATGAGGTCCGCCTCGTCAAGAGATCACCGGCAAATGCGTGGTACAGTATCGTTATCAATGAGGGGAAGAACAGAATGATCAGGAAAATGGGAGACGCCCTGGGGCATCCCGTCCTGAAACTCAGGCGAGTGCGTATCGGCAAGCTGCGGTTGGGAGACCTCAACCCCGGCGAATACCGCCATGTCGAAAAGAACGAGATAGTCTGATCACCCAAAGATGAACAAAGCCTGCCATTACCTTTTTTGATGTGGCCTTGAATCGTGGACCGGGTGACTGGTTCGCAATTTCTCTGGATTGTGAGGAGCACCGCGACCATCTTCGGGAAGACGGGGGACTCCTCCGGTACACGTTGTGCAAGGAGGTATTCAAGCTGGCGGGATTCAGCCTCTTCAGTATGAACTCGGGAACGCACCGAGGGAAGGTCCGCATCTCGTAGGGGGGCGACCGGTGTTGAGGCACATCCTCCGCATTCTTGCCACCGTTCAGGCGAAGGAGGGGATACCGCTTAACGGGAAACACGCGGCGCCCATTGAAAAGGGAACGGCTTTGGTGAAGGTGCTCATCGCCCTTTCCCGGAAGCTGGTGTGGTTCTTTTTCGCGCTTGTCCGGGATAAACGGTGTTGCACGGAGAGACTGCCCGCTGTTATGACAGAGACAGCATAGGGATAGAAGGATCTGATTCCGTCCTGCAACGTCGGGTCTTATAAGAGATCATGTTTTTGGTGCCGAATGACGTATCTGCCCAGCGCTGGCTCTTACGGAAGCATCACGAATGCTGATGGCGCATTGAGAGGCGCTCGCTAACCGTGACATCCACTACTGCAGCCCGACCCCGGTATGACGCGGAGCCGGGCTGCATTCCCTTCCTTCCATTCTTCGTTTCTGCCGTTCAATCGATTCAAGCGATTCAGACCGCCTTTATGCGTTCGCAGCCATCTTTTGTTCCGTTTCCGTCATCTCGTGGGCGGATGTTATCTCCTCCGCGGAGAAGACCTTGTTTATGTCGAGGATGATGATGAACCTTTCGTCCCTCTTGCCCATGCCGGAGATGAACTCCGTCCTCAGGTGGGTGCCTATCCTCGGGGCGGGCTCTATCTGTCCCGCCTCGAGCTCGAAGACCTCCTGCACGGAGTCGACGAGCGCCCCTATTATGATGTCCTCACCGTCGCATGAGACCTCCACGACGACGATGCAGGTATTGATCGTCCTTTCCATTGCTGACATGCCGAACTTGAGGCGCATGTCGAAGACGGGTACCACCGATCCCCGGAGGTTGATGACGCCCCGCATGTACTCGGGGCTCCGGGGGACCTTTGTCACGCTCTTGAACTCCAGTATCTCCCTCACGTTCGCAACGTCTATGCCAAAGGTTTCGCTACCCACCTGGAAGGTCAGGTACTGCCGTGTGTTACCACCAGAAAGAATGCTCATCTTATCCTCCTTCATAGGAAACTGTCTCTACAACCTCTCGAACTCGTTGTCCAATACGTCATGGTCGGCGTTTCGCCCGAGATCGAGGTGGATGCCTTGCGAAGGCTCTGCCGCGAGAGGCATTCTTCCGGGGGTTGCGGCAAAGGAAACGCTCTTTGCCTTTACCGGGCTCTTCTGCACGGAGACAGCCTTTTTTCCGGCGCCGTCGACCTTGAAGAATGACATGGTATTCTGAAGCTGTTCGGCCTGGCTGGCGAGTTCCTCCGATGTGGACGCCATCTCTTCCGTTGCCGACGCGTTCTCCTGGATGACCTGGTCGAGTTGCTGGATGGCCTTGGTGATCTGCTCGACGCCAACGGACTGCTCGTTACTCGAAGCCGCGATCTCCTGGACGAGCTCTGCCGTTTTCTGGATGTCGGGGACTATCCTTGTGAGCATATCGCCTGCCTTCTCGGCCACTTCTACGCTCGAGGAAGAAAGCTTCGATATCTCCGCCGCCGCCGTCTGGCTTCTCTCGGCGAGCTTTCTTACCTCTGTCGCGACAACGGCGAACCCCTTGCCGTGCTCTCCCGCACGGGCGGCCTCTATAGCGGCGTTGAGGGCGAGGAGGTTCGTCTGCCGTGCTATTTCCTCTATGATGGATATTTTCGTGGCGATGTCCTTCATCGCCACAACCGTTTGCGTCACCGCCTTTCCGCCTTCCTTTGCGTCGGCGGCGGCCTTCAGCGCTATCTTCTCTGTCTGGTGAGCGTTGTCGGTGCTCTGCTTTATGTTGGCGCTTGCCTGTTCCACGGACGAGGATATCTCTTCCGCCGATGCAGCCTGTTCTGTTGCTCCCTGCGACATCTCCTGGGAAGTGGAGCTCATCTGGTGGCTTCCGGAGGCGACATTGTCTGCAGCTCCGTTCACGTCGGCCACAACACTGCGGAGTTTTGCGACCATGTTGTGCATGGCTTCCAGAAGCTGGCCCATCTCATCCTTCGTACCGGCTTCCACCATCACCGTGAGATCACCCTCGGCAAGGCGATTGGACACATTGAGTGCGTGCGACACGGGGGCAGTGATGCTCCTCGTAATGAAGAGGGCAGTGAAAACAGAAAATAGCACCGCGAAAAGCCCGATGCCGATGAGGATGTTGCGCGTATTGCCGTACGTGGCTATCGCCCCGTCGTAAAGCTCGTTCATCTGATCGGTCTGATATCTTACGAGTTCAGCCAGGGCGCCCTGCGCCTTCTCCGTCGCCGGTCTCGCCTTGTCTATGTTTAACTGGGCGGCCTCTCTGAGCTTACCCGCGTTTACCAGTTCAACTATCCTCACATTTGACCCCTTTCCTTCGTTCAGACTGTCGAGGGCCTTCCGCACAAGCTCCTTTCCCTTCTGGGAGGTGTCTATTTTCGACAGGTCTTCTATGGCCTTCTTATAGGCCGATCTGCCAGCTGCGATCTTCGCGTTTGCTTTTTCCCGGACATCCTTATTATCAAGTGACGTCATAACGAGAACGCCCTCCACGATCTCCGATATGGAGGCCGAGGCGCTCTTGGCCAGCTCCACCTTCAGGTTACCCTGCTTGACGATATCGTCTATGTTGTCACGCATGGAACCAAGACCTATGATCCCCAGAACGATCATGACTACAAGCAACACACATACAATACCGAAACCTGCACTGAGCCTGACTGCGATCCTCAAATTTCCGAGCTTCATGATGGTCCTCCTCCTTAATTGTAGTGACTGCATATGAACACTTCTTATGCATCTTTGGCGGTAGCCCGCACTGACTATGCACTTGATTATTGTCGGGTTGGAAGGGTTCTGCTTAATGCAAGAAAACCATATGCTCTATCTAAGGAAAAAACTTATGTCAAAGTGACGAAAGGTAGGACATGAGATTGATTTTCACTTTGTTTATCCCCAGTTTCTTTCGGATGTTGGTTCTGTGAAAATTGACCGCCCCAGGCTCCATGTTCAAGACCTCGGCTATTTGTTTCGTGGACCTGCCGCTCCTGATCAGGTCGGCTATCCGCATTTCGGTCGGCGTGAGAAAGGCGCATTTCAGGCCGAGTTTCTGCAGAAAGGGAGAGACCAAATCCCTGAGATTGTCTTCAATGATATCGACATACGTCATGGAATAGGGTGGGAGGCTGCATTTCTTCAGTTTTTCGATGTAAGGAACCACCAGCCTGTTGATATTCGTGACTATCTTCTCCTCAAGCTCGGCACTGTCCCTCTTTCTTTCGTTGATCAACACCTTCAGGGCAGCATTCATCTCCTCCAGATGTGCCGACTTGACTCCTAGCTCGGCCTTCTCCAGTTCTTGTGCTTTCTTTCGCCGGGTAATATCCCTCCACACCGTGTACAGTATGCTCTTTCCCTCCATCGGGATGGCGACGAGGGAAACGTCGACCCACAGATCATCGCCATCGAAAGTACGGTGTTTCCAATCAAAACGGACCACCCCGTCCCGAAGGGCTTTATCCATCAGTTCCCTCGCCTTCTGCGACGAGGAACGTCCATCGGGCTGATTCCGCATCGATATGGCCGATGGATGAAGCCCGATCAGGCTCTTTTTGCCGGGGCAGCGCATGCACCGCACGGCGGCTTCATTGCACTCAACGAAGATGTCGCCTTCCATCACGAGGGCCGGATCGGGGGCCTTCTCAAAGAGAAGCTTGAACTTCTCCGCTCCGCCCGCAATGGAACCTGTTTCCTTTCTTCCCTCTTCTGATCCTTCGACCAGCTCCGGTCTGCTGCCGGGCAATGGTCTCCCCTTGATCAAGCCCCCTCGATCTTCCATTCCACCACACCCCTTTTCATATGTGCCTTTTGGGCTTTCCCTATTCCTTCAGCACCTTCCTTACCGCTGCGAGCATATCCTCAGGGGAAACGGGCTTCTTCAGAAAAAGAAACTGACCCGCCGAGACCCCCCTGTGGAGGATCACGTCATCGGTATGTCCGCTGTAGAAGAGTACCTTGATATCCGGCCTGACGGAGCGTGCCGCGTCATAGACCTCTCTTCCGTTTCTGCCGGGCATCACAACATCAAGGAACAGGAGGTCGATCCGGTCCTTCTCCCGGCTGAACCGCTCGACGGCCTCCTCGCCATTAGCTGCCTCGAGCACCGTATAACCGTAGCTTTTCAAAAGGTCTCCCGTAAATGTTCTCAGCGATGGATCGTCTTCGGCAAGAAGGATCGTCTCACCGCCTCCCTCCAGGCGATGGGCCTCTTTCTCTTCTTCCGCCGCGGCGGACTGCCGCGCAACGGGAATATACACCGAAAAAACACTTCCCCTGCCCCGTTCGCTTTCGACATGGATGTATCCCTCATGCTGCTCGACGATCCCGAGGGCCATCGAAAGCCCCAGGCCCGTGCCCCTGCCGGTCTTCTTCGTGGTGTAGAAGGGTTCGAATATGTGTTCGATGACATGGCTGTCCATTCCCGAACCGCTGTCAGTGCAGGAGATCACGGCATATTCCCTGCCTTCCTGAAGGCGGCCCGATCTGGCCACCGTTCCATCGACATCTCGGCGCTCGATGCGGATCGTAATGTTTCCCTTGTGCCGCATGGCGTCCCTGGCATTCGACACCAGGTTCATCAACACCTGTTCTATCCGGAAACGGTCTGCCATTACTACAACGTCCTGCGAGGCTGGTTCCACGACGAACTCGATATCTTCCGTAAGCAGACGTGAAAGGAGTTTTCTCGAATCCATGATGAGGCCATTGAGTTCCACAGGTTTCATGTCCATCATCTGCTTGCGGCTGAAGGCAAGGAGACTGTTCGTCAGATGGCTTGCCCTCGTCGTGGCCGCGAGGATCTCTCCGGCGTAAGAGTGGCGTGGATCGTCGGGAGGGTTCTGTGCCTGAAGCAACGAGGAATAGCCCATGATGACGGACAGAATGTTGTTAAAATCGTGGGCTATTCCGGCGGCCAGGTTCCCGACGGCCTCCATTTTCTGGGAATGAAGGTACTGACTTGCGAGTTCTTTCTGTTCCGTGACATCCCGTATCGACTCTATCGCTCCTATCCTGTTCCCATCCATGTCGAACAGGGGTGCTGCGGCTCCCCAGAGATGCCTTTGCTTCTGGTCGTTCATCATTTTCACGACGGCTTCCGCATAGAGCTCCTGTCCCGACCATTTCATGAACTCGTACCTGTCTTCCATTCCCGGATATTCTTCTTGGACGGCATCGATGAGCATCGGCCTTTTTTCCCCGTAGAAGGCTTCTGCGTAAGTGTAATCGCCTTTTCCCAGTATATCCTCTTTCCTTGTCCCCGTTAAGCTTTCCATGGCCCGGTTCCAGGCAATGACTCTCTTATCGTTGTCGATGACCAACGTGGCATCGGGAAGGAAGTCTATGATGTCGAACAGCCGTCTTCGTTCCGCCTCGATACGCTGCGCGGCCAACTCCCTCTCCGTGATGTCATGGAGAAATGCGAGCGTGACCTTCTCCCCCCCAAGTATCATACCTGCCGCGGAGACATCCACACTGATGACCTTCCCGTCCGTACGCAAACCTCTGAAGCGGTAATGCGGCAATTCTTCATCCCCCTGTTGTCTCCTGCGGTTTCTTTCCATGACCATCCCGCGATCATCGGAATGGACCCACGAATAAGGTTCTCCATTGAGCACTTCATCACTGTTCTGAAAACCGAACATGTCAAGAAAGAACTGATTAACGAAGATGTGCCTGTCGCCGGACACGATGGCAACACCTTCGTTCAGATGCTCGATCACCGTGCGGTACTTCTTGTCCGCTTCGCCAAGCGCTTTTTCTATCTGCCTGCGCCTGGTGACATCACGCGCGATCCCGCAAACACCCTTAATCCGACCCTCGCAATCCCGCATGGGGACCTTGATTACATGGGCAAGCACCGTGCGGTCACCGATGGCGATTGTGTTCTCGGTCTCAACCGTTTCGCCCCTGAGGACCCGCAGATCGTGCTCCTTTATCCATCCGGCCGTTGCCTCGTCAAACAGGTCCCCATCAGTCGCGCCGATCAGCCCTTCCCTGGATATTCCCGTCATGTCTGACATTGCGGGATTGGCATTGGAGTACCTGAGCTCGGTATCCTTGATAAAAACAGCATCGCGTACGGCATCAAAAAGGGTTCGGAAGCGCTCTTCACTTTCCCGGAGGCGCTCCTCCGTTCTTTTCTGGACCGTTATGTCCGCCATGATCCCCCTGAGCCCGATAGTACCATCGGAGAACGTTGCCGGGGTGGAATAGACAATGGCAGGAAACGTGGAGCCGTCCTTGCGCCTGATCGTATAGTTGGAAGGGTCGGTCAAATATCCTTCAGCCTTTCTCCTGAAACGCTCTATCGCTTCCTGTCTTTCTTCGGGGACCACGAGATCGAAGATCTTCATCTCCCTCATCTCCCCATCCGGATACCCTAGGATCTCCGATCCGATCCTGTTGATGAATCTTATCAGGCCTTCACTGTCTGCTTCGAATACCGTCTGAGGCAAAAGATCCATGCATTTCACTCCGGTCCCCCGCTGGTGCAGCATAAATTATGAAAAACAGAGCATGAGACACCCGCGCAATATTGCCGGTCTTCAAGCACTTTCTGCTATCCCGAGAGATTCTGTTCGATCTTGAGTAATCACAGGTCTCACACGAGAACGATCAAGACCAATCCTCACCCGTTATAACTAAACCGGAACAGAGACCGTTATCAATAGGGGAATTCCTGATTTCTACAGGAGATTTACCCGGAGGTCATGGGGTCACCCGGGCCTGGACAGGAAATGAACCAGCATTTTGTCTGCGCTCGGTGGGAGGTCGAGATACGCTTTGCTTTTAATCAGTTCCACGGTCAACCTTACGAACGGTTTCCCTTTTGCCGGCTTTTCCCCCTTTTCTTTCGAGCCTCTGACCGCTTCAGTGTTTTCGGCAGTTTTCTTTCGAGGGAAAGGGAATCGCGTATCGGTGTGATCTCGTCATTTTGCCGGATGATTGTGGCTGGTCCTGCTGAAGTGCTTGGTGATGAGGGGTGAACCTGGCGAAGCACCCGCATAAGCATTCAGTTGTGTCTTCGTTTTCGGCCTCTTCCTCAAAAGATCAATTCTGTTCCTTAAAGGAAGTGCGCCCAAGGCTTCTCCCGGGAAACCCGTGCAAGCCTTGGGTACCCACTCGGTTCTGATCATTACTTTTAAAAAAAAATGGGAGGTTCCTCCGAGGTTGCCGGCAGGCCCTTGTCGTCATTCCTGGCGGCCGCGAAACCTCTCTCCCCGAGGACAGCCGGGGGACACATTATACGAAATCGCATTGTCTGGATCGGACAATTATGTTTGTCTATCTGAGGATTATCTGAGAAAAGATTAGCTATTACATGTCTGTAACTATTGGATATTATGGACTAGTTATGGCGGAGAGGGTGGGATTCGAACCCACGGTACGCTTATTAGACGTACAGCCGATTTCGAGTCGGCCCCGTTATGGCCACTTCGGTACCTCTCCGTATGGTGAAGAACTGCTTGAGGAGCAATGC
>JAQVWF010000038.1 GCA_028698615.1 Syntrophorhabdaceae bacterium | reverse complement strand
GCAATGAACAACATCATGGGTCTTCGTGACAGAATCTTCCCATACCTGCTCCAAAAAGGGAACTCCTATTCCGACCCTGCCTCAGGCAAAAAAAGGGGGGGATAGTCAGGAACGGTCTTATTTACAATTTCTTCGCCGCGTAGTATTGTAAACATCGGCGTTGGGAGATCAATCACAGGGGGATTTGATGCGGCTTTTGATGTCTTTTATTGTCTTCGTTTTCGCTTCTTTTATCGCAATTGGAACGATGCAGCCCTGTGTTGCAGCCGAATTAATGATCGAGCCATGCTATGCGAAAAAGATGATGAAGCAGTATGCGGTTCCACCGGAAACAGAGATCATTGACCTTTTCGGGCATGTCTTTCAGATGAAGGATTCCTGTGTTCCTTTACGCGTTAGACTGACATGGCAGGAACACTTTCAAAACATGAGCGACAATTTTTATGAGTTCAAATATCAACAGACCTACCTGGGTGAGCTGTGGCATAAAACGGATAAGAAAATACTCGCGCTTCACGGGTCGGCTCAGGTATTCAAAGGCGAAGATGTGCTGAGATTGATCAAGGGTTTTGGAAGAAGTTGCCAGAATCCCCGGGGGGGAACGTGTAGAAAATGGATCGATTATTCATTTCACGATCTTTCTGCGAAAAACCTTATGGGAGCCAATTTTGGCACCATTCAGTTTCATACTCCCTATGTCAGCGAAGATCCCTTTTACGTCACGGGTGCCAAGCTCGTTTTCGGGAAAGGAACGAATGAATGGAATATCGGCCCCCTTCTTTTGAATAACGAAATGCTGGCATCCATAGATTATGACCGTGTCATCGAAGCCATACAAAAAAAGGAAAAGTTCAAAACAACGGTTGTCTATAATGGAGATAACGATAGAGACGAAGAACAAAGTTATAAGCACGGGAATATAGGGATCGAATTTGATTTCTTTCCCGCCTGCGATATGAAGTTGAACGTGGCGAGCCCTGAATTCAACCACAAGTTTCTTTTTGATTCAGATACCAGGAGTGTTCAAATTCAGGCTCGCGTAAATGATGATTTCCCTGAAAAGTACGCCAAGGATCTGGCTTGGTCGGTTCCGGAAAAGACAGGCTCTTCGGTCCGGTTTATACCGGAGGATAGAAAAGGTCGCCAGATCACGATAATCTACGAGGGGCTTCCTGAGTACAACAAGGACCTCGGCAACACGGTGATAACGGTGGAAGGCGACGCCGGTACAATTTGCGGAAAGCTTACAGCCCGGCAGAACGTCCAGCTTTTCTTTGAAAGAGATAAACCGAGCAGCTTTAATCCCGACCAGCCCAATTGGTTCCACTACTGGATGCAGACTGCGGCGGGCCAGGGGCAGAAGGTCGGGAAAGATGTTTTTTATCGAGGGAATACGGATGGTTGCGTGGTGGAAAAGAAGTGTTACGGCTACTATGATCAAAAGATGGATGACGATGGCAGATTTCATGGCGACTCTCATGTGAATATATGTAACCTGATCACAAATTTGAACTCAGACATGGAATACGGCTTCGTTCTTGGTCCTCCGAAGTCGGTCTCTGGAATTGATGCGTTCGCAATCGTCCTTCTCCATGAGCTCTCTCACAGAAAGCACTGGAGAGAGTGGTGGAACCCGAGGGGGGGACGACCAATAGCAGGACAATATACCAATGAAAGCGGTCAGGTGATCTATGTCGATAAGGACCAGGACTATATCCCTGATGAACTGGAGGCCGCTCTCGGCTATGACAAGACCAAGTATTCAACTTTTCCACCGTGGATCGATACCATGTTTGATGAGCACCATCTGACTCACAAGACATCCGAAGAGGGGTGGGCCGCTGGTTCGGCCGATCATGAAGACTGGGCTTATCCCGGAAAACAATGGCCCGGGAGCCACTAACCTCCTTGGGCAGCTGGCAGCCAGGGGACATCCCGTGTTCCTCTAGGCCCTCCTTCTTCTCATGACCATGCCTCACGTATCGTACAACTTCCAGAGTCAGGTTCTCAATCAGCGGTCATGTATTCGCTGAAGGCGATGCGAGTGCGGCCATCTTTCACTGCGTTTCCCTGTCCTCTCAGCGAACTTGAGCCATGCGGGCGTGATACAATCTTTTTGCATTCCCCCCCGACCCCTGGTCAACCTCGAAATAAAGCACGAAGGAATGCACTTATGTTTGACTTCCGGCGGGGGATTAAGTTAGATTGACTATTAGTCAAAAAGGTTAAAGGAATATGTACAGGATAGCATATATACTTCCACAATCAGGCTGAGGAACATACCGGGAGCCCGGGTGGCTTTCCGTTGTGACCGAGTTCGCAGTTTCTCCGCCTTAGCCTCACACTCATTGCCTCTCCCGGGGTCCGGCGCAGAAATCTGCGGCCGGATCTTTTGTTTCAGGGGAGGTCTCCACGCCAAGCCGCCCACCAGCGTGGCCGGATTTGGGTCTTGATCTCAATGTCCATGATGCTCTTTCTGCCATCCCGGGCTGCGCCCGAGAGAACATGTTTCATCATTCCGGGAACACCGGGCCGGCCGAGAGAATGCGGCACTTCACGCTCGTGATGAACTGAGCACTCGTACTGAGATGAAGGAGGGATTATTGATGGAGATTACGGTCAACGGGAAGGTTTGTGAAGGCGATGAAGGTCAGACGATCCTTGATGTAGCCAGAGCCAACGGGTTCAAGATTCCGACCCTGTGTCACCTGGCGGGTCTCGCCCCGACCGGAGCCTGCAGGATCTGCGTGGTGGAGGTCGAGGGTCAGAGAAACCTGTTAGCGGCCTGCTCGACCCCGGTAATCCGGGGCATGGTGGTACGGACCGACAGCGTGCGGGTCTTGAACGCCCGCCGTTTCATTGTTGAGCTCCTGGTATCGTGCCATCCGCTGGACTGCATGACCTGCGAAAAGATGGGCAACTGCGACCTCCAGGACCTGGCTTACGAGCTGAAGGTTACCTCGCCCCGGACGGAAGGGGAAAGGTACGACCATCCCATCGACTTCTCCAACCCTTTCATAGTGCGTGACTACAACAAGTGTATCCTGTGCCTGAGATGCGTCCGTGTCTGCAAGGAATTCCAGGGGATAGAGGCTATCAAGACCATCAACCGGGGGTTCGACACCAAAATAGCCACCGCCTACGACACACCCCTGCAGGACAGCAATTGCGTCTTCTGCGGACAATGCGTGCAGGTGTGCCCCGTGGGGGCCTTGACAGAAAAAAAGGCGATCGGCCTGGGACGCACCTACGAGACAAAACAGGTCCGCACAACCTGCCCGTACTGTGGTGTCGGCTGCCAGCTCAACCTTCATGTCAAGGGGGAGCGGATAGTGAGGGTGACCGGTGTCGAGGACGGCCTGCCGAACCAGGGCCGCCTCTGCGTCAAGGGCCGTTTCGGCTATGATTTCATCTACTCTGAAGACAGGCTCACCACGCCGCTCATCCGCGAGGAGGACGGGCAATTCCGGGAGGCTTCCTGGGACGAAGCGCTTGATCTTGTTGCGGGCAAGTTCAAAGAGATAATAAAGAAATCCGGTCCCGATGCCGTCGCGGGTATCAGTTGCGCGCGGAGCATCAACGAAGATTCCTACAATATGCAAAAACTGTTCAGGGCTGTCTTCCAGACAAACAACATCGACCATTGCGCCCGGGTCTGTCACGCGCCAACGGTTGCCGGACTTGCCGCGTCCTTCGGGTCGGGGGCCGGCACCAACTCCATCATCGAGTACAAGAACGCGAAGATGCTCTTCCTCATCGGAACGAACATGACGGAGGCCCATCCCGTTGCATCCTATTATGTGAAGGAAGCGATCTCAAAGGGCGCGAAACTCATCGTTGCCGATCCGCGCAGACATGAGCTCGCCAAACGTGCCGACATATTCGCGCAGATCAAGGTCGGTTCCGACGTGGCCTTTTTGAACGGCATTATGAACGTGCTTATCAACGAAAACCTGTATGACAGGAAGTTCGTGGAAGACCATTGCACAGGGTTTGAAGAACTCAAGAAGACCGTCATGGACTACCCTCCGGAGAAAGCGGCCGAGATATCCGGGGTACCCGCGGAAACGATAGTGCGGATCGCCCGGGAGATGGCCGCCATAAGGCCGTCGATGCTGATCTACACGCTGGGGATAACGGAGCACTCCTGCGGTACGAACAACGTGATGAGCTGCGCGAACCTCCAGATGCTGCTCGGGAACATGGGAGTCGAATTCGGCGGCGTGAACCCGCTCCGCGGACAGAACAACGTGCAGGGTGCCTGCGACATGGGCGCACTGCCGAATGTTTTTCCCGGCTACCAAAGTGTGGCCGTACCGGAGAACAGGGAGAAGTTCATGAAAGCCTGGGGTGTTGCAGGCCTTCCCGATAAACCGGGGCTGGTGATACCTGCCATGATGGAGGGGTTGCTCACGAAGAAGATACGGGCGCTGTGGGTATTCGGGGAAAACCTGGCCAATGCCGAGCCGAATATCACCCACGCCGAAAAGTGCCTGGGGTCTGCGGAGTTTCTCGTCGTCCAGGACATCTTTCCCAACGAGACGACCAGATTTGCCAATGTCATCCTGCCTTCCGCTTCCTGGTGCGAGGACGAGGGAACATTCACAAGTCTGGAAAGGCGGGTAAGTATGGTCAGGACGATCAAGGGCCCTCCCGGCGTCGCGAGGCCGAACTGGTGGATATTCAAGGAAACGGCGAGGAAGATGGGGCATGACTGGGCGTCCAATAGCGGGCGGGAGATCTGCGACAACGAACTGGCCGTCCTGTGCCCGATGTTCGCCGGCATCAGGTTCTCCCGGATTGAAAAGGACGGACTGCAGTGGCCATGCCCCAACGAGGACCATCCCGGTACCACGATCGTTCACAGGGACGGGCAGTTCACGCATGGGAAAGGAATCCTCAAAGGCATCGAATGGACCCCCCCGGAAGAGGTCCCCGACGGGGATTACCCCTTTGTCCTGAGTACCGGCAGAAGGCTTTCCCAGTACCACACGAGGACCCAGACCGGGCGAAGCGGCATGGATTTCATCTACAGCCGGGAAACCGCCGATATATCCATCGATGACGCAAAAGAAAAGGGGATATCAGACGGAGACATGGTTGTCGTGGAATCGAGGCGCGGAAAAGTGACCGTGCCGGCCCGCGTCACGGACACGATCCCGAGAGGCATGGTATGGATGACGTTCCATTACCGCGACGGCAACTGCAACTGGCTTACCAACAACGCCTATGACGTTGTGACAAAGACACCTGAGTACAAGGCCTGCGCGGTGAATGTCCAGAAAGCGTAACGAAGGAATTGAACATCTGTTCATTCTCCTTTTGGGATCCGATACGGAGGCATGTGAACCAGGTCCTTTTTTTGGAACATAACCCGAATCTTTCGGGCACAAAATAATCAGGTGAGGTGACAGAAGTGGAAAAAGAGCTTATCGAAAGGGAACAGGCCGAGAGTCATCTTCGCAAGGATCTACCGCAGGGCAATTTTGGTGACGTCATGATCGTCGGAGGCGGCATCAGCGGCATACAGGCCGCGCTCGACCTCGGCACCGCGGGATTCAAGGTCTACTTTGTGGAAAAATCGCCGACCGTCGGCGGCAAGATGGCGCATCTCGACAAGACATTTCCCACCAACGACTGTTCCATGTGCATCGAATCCCCCAAGTTCGTCGAGTGCAAGAGGCACCCCAACATAGAGATGCTTACCTACTCCGAGGTGGAGAAGGTCGAGGGGGAGGCGGGGGATTTCACGGTAACCGTCGTCAGGAAACCGAGGTACGTGGACGAGACCAAGTGCACCGGCTGCACTGTATGCGTGGAATACTGCCCCGTCAAGTATCCCGACCAGTTCAACCAGGGCATCTCGAACAACAAGGCCATCCACATCTACTTCGCGCAGGCAATCCCTCTCGTGACCTACGTGGACGAGAGTTGCCTCTATCTCAAGGAGGGGAAGTGCCGTATCTGCGAAGCGGCCTGCAAGACGAATGCGATAAACTTCGACCAGAAACCGGAAAGGATGGCAATAAAGGTGGGAGCCATCATACTCTCGCCCGGCATCGAGCCCTTCGACGCCCGCCTGAGGGAAGAATACCACTACGGCGATTTCGTGAACGTCGTCAACGCCCTCGACTACGAAAGGCTCCTGTGCGCCACGGGGCCCTATGAAGGCGAGATACTGCGGGTCTCCGACAAAAGACACCCCCACAATATAGCCTGGATACACTGCGTAGGCTCGCGGCAGGTCACCGAGGGCGGAAACAGCTACTGCTCGGCGGTGTGCTGCACCTACACCCAGAAGCAGGTGATCCTCACGAAGGACCATGACGACGGCGCCAGGTGTACCATATTCCACAACGACATCCGTTCCTACGGGAAGGACTTCGAGCGGTTCTACCAGAGAACGGAGAACCTCCCCGGCATCCGGTTCATCAGGAGCTACGTGTCCATAGAGCGGGAAGACCCGGTGACGAAGAACGTAACCGTGCGGTATTCCACTCCCGACGACGGGGTGAAGGAAGAGGAATTCGACATGGTGGTGCTCTCCGTCGGCCTCGCTCCGCCTGCCAACCTGAAAGGCATCGCGGACGCCTTCGGCATCGAGCTCAATTCCCATGGATTCTGCAAAGTAAACCCTGCCAATCCACTCCTGACAACCCGCCCGGGAATATTCGTCAGCGGCGCCTTCCAGGGGCCCATGGACATACCCGAATCGGTCCTGAGCGCCAGCGGCGCCGGGTCCATGTGCGGAGAGATCCTCTCTTACAGGCGGGGTAATCTCTCGAAGGAGAGGGTCTATCCCGAGGAGAGGGACGTCTCCGGGGAGGAGCCTAAGATAGGTGTCTACGTGTGCCACTGCGGGGCCAATATCGGAAGGATAGTGAACGTACCCGACACGGTGGCGTATTCCCTTTCGCTGCCCAACGTCGCTCATGCCGAGGAGAGTCTTTTCATCTGTTCCACCGAGGCGGCGGCGATGCTCGCGAAGGATATCAAGGAAAGGGGTCTCAACAGGGTCATCGTCGCCGCCTGCACCCCGAGAACACACGAGCCTCTCTTCAGGGACACCCTGCGCGAGGCGGGGATCAACCAGTACTACTACGACATGGCGAACATCAGGGAACACTGCTCCTGGGTCCACTCCAAGGAAAAGGAGGCGGCCACCCAGAAGGCGAAGGATATCATCAGGATGTCCGTGGCGAGGGCCTGCCACCTTGAGCCCCTCCAGGAGTTTGATCTGCCCGTCGACAAGAGGGCCCTCGTGGTGGGAGGCGGCATCTCCGGGATGACCAGCGCACTGTCCATCGCGAAGCAGGGACACGAGGTCTGGCTGGTGGAAAAGGAAAAGGAACTGGGAGGAATGGTGCGCAAGCTCCACTACACCCTCGAGGGGCTCGACGTCCAGGCCTTCCTCAAAGACCTTGTCGCGAAGGTCTACAGCCATCCCATGATACACGCCTACACCGGTGCCACCATCCCGGAAACCACCGGCTACGTCGGCAACTTCACAACAAAGATAGCGTCACGCCGCGGGACCGTCGAGATAAAGCATGGCGCCACCGTCATCGCGATAGGCGCCGACCTGTACACCCCGACGGAATACCTCTACGGGGAAGATGACCGCGTGATGAACCACCTGGAACTGGAAGAAAGGATCGCCACGGGGGATGAAAAGGTCGTGGGCGCCAAGAGCGCGGTCATGATCCAGTGCGTGGGCTGCAGGAACGAGGAAAGGAACTACTGCAGCAGGATATGCTGCAGCGAGTCCATCAAGAACGCCCTTCTCCTCAAGGAAAGAAGCCCGGGCATGGATGTATGCGTTTTTTTCCGGGATATGCGCACATACGGGTTCAAGGAGGACTACTACCGGGAGGCGGCGGGAAAAGGGGTCAGGTTCATCCGCTACGAGCCGGACAACAAGCCAGTTGTCGAACCCGGCAAAGCAGAGGACGGCCGGGATGTCCTCAAGGTGACGGCCCCGGACTATGTCCTCGGGAAAGCGGTCGAACTCGATGCCGACCTTGTCGTGCTGGCGGCGGCCATCATACCCTCGGCGGCAAGTCAGGAGGTGTCCAGGCTCTTCAAGGTGGCCCTCGGGCCCGACGGTTTCTGCCAGGAGGCCCACGTGAAGTTGCGGCCCGTCGATTTTGCCGCTGAAGGGGTCTATCTCTGCGGCACAGCCCACTACCCAAAGCTTATGTCCGAGGCGATCAGTCAGGCATACGGGGCCGCGGGGCGTGCCCTGACCCTTCTGGCGAACGATACCGTGGTGGCCTCCGGCTCCGTCTGCACCGTCAATGAAAAGCAGTGTATGGGATGCGGGGCCTGCGCCCCGGCCTGCACGTACAACGCCATCGAGCTTCGCGAGACAAAACAGGGAAGGAAGGCCGAGGTGATCCCCGTTCTCTGCAAGGGATGCGGCCTGTGCAACTCGAAATGCCCGACGGGCGCCATTTCGCTCAAGCACTACACCGATGAGGAGATATTCAGCCAGATACTCGCTGGACTCCGCAAGGGCGACATCGTGGAACAGGAAGACAAAGCGGTCGGAAACGCTTAGGAGAACATACAGGCGTACCGCACGGTTAGAGGACAACACGTCAGGGAGGTAAAAAGCATGAGTTCAGAAGGCACGTTCAAACCGAAGATGCTGGGCATCATATGCAACTGGTGCTGTTACGGAGGGGCCGATCTTTGCGGGGTCTCCCGCTTTCAATATCCTACATACATAAGACTGATACGGGTGATGTGCTCCGGAAGGGTCGACCTCAAGCACATACTCCTCGCTTTTGCGAACGGAGTGGACGGGATGTTCGTCGGCGGCTGCCACATCAACGACTGTCACTACAACCCCGAGGGCAATTACGACGCTATGAGCATGGTGAGCCTCTGCAGGAAGCTCCTCGAACACATCGGCATAAACCCGAAGAGATTGCGCCTCGAATGGGTCTCCGCCGGCGAGGGGATCCGTTTCGCCAACATTATGAACGAGTTCGCCCGAGAGATGGAGGAGCTGGGGCCTCTCGGAAAGAGCGAGGGGATAGATAAAACGGAACTCAACGCACGGATCGAGAAGATCGCGAAACTCGTCCCCTACATAAAACTCGACAAGATGAAGAAACTAGCCCTCCACGACATAAACGAGGACTACACAAAGCTTTACACCTCTGAGGAAATAGACGGCCTTATCCGGGAAGCTCCGTCGTACTGGATCGATCCGGACAGGTGCCAGGCGTGCATGACCTGTGCCCGGAGATGCCCTGCGGACGCGATCATCAGCGCGAAGAATCAGGTCCACGTCGTCGACCAGGACAAATGCATACGGTGCGGGACATGCCTCGCGGCCTGTCCGTCCAAATTCGGTGCGGTGACAAAGATCGTCGGCGAACCTGTTCCCCCGCCTCTTCCCGAGGACAAGAGGACCATAGTCAGAAAGGGAACGGAGGGTTAGGGTGAGGAGGGGTTAGGGCCCCCTCCGAGACTTCTTGTCTGCTGGATTCCGCAATAAATTCCTGATTGGAGAACAGAAGGACAGCACATGGAGGAAACACGACTTACAGAACATACGCGTTTCGGCGGATGCGCCGCCAAGGTCGGGCCGTCAGAGCTTGCGCGCATGCTCTGCGGCATCGACATACCGCAGGATGAGAATGTCATCGCCGGCATAGAGGGCTACGAGGACGCCGGAGTGTACCGTATCAGTGAAGATGCCTGCATGGTCCAGACCATAGACTTCTTTACGCCCGTTGTTGATGATCCCTATCATTTCGGACAGATAGCTGCGGCGAACGCCCTGAGTGACATATACGCCATGGGCGGAGTGCCGAAGACAGCCCTTAACATGGTCTGTTTTTCTCCGAAGCGCTTCGGCATGGGTATCCTGAAGGAGATACTTCGCGGGGGCATAGACAAGGTCCGGGAATCCGGGGCGAGCCTCCTCGGCGGGCACAGTGTTGAAGACGAGGAGATCAAGTACGGTCTCTCCGTTACCGGATTTGTGCACCCCGACCGGATCGTGTTCAATAAAGGGGCGCAGCCCGGGGATGTTCTTATTCTCACAAAGCCCCTGGGGACAGGTATCCTGTCGACAGGGATAAGAGGCAAGAGGCTGTCCCCGGAGGGCGGGGAACGTCTGATAAAGACCATGACGGAACTGAACGACAGGGCCGCACAAGCCATGCTATCCGCCGGGGCGAGAGCCGCAACGGATGTCACGGGTTTCGGACTGGCGGGTCATCTGAAGGAAATGATAAAGGAAAGCATTGGTGTCGAGATCTTCGCCGGGAAACTTCCCTTTTTCCCGGAGGTCCCGGGGCTGATCGAAGCGGGGTTTATACCCAGCGGTCTCTACAATAACCGTGACTTCTACGTTCCCCACGTCATTATGGAGCAGTCCGGCTTTACCGGCGACCTGATCTTCGACCCTCAGTCATCGGGCGGGCTCCTCATCGCCCTGGCGGAGGAGTGCTCCGACCGGTTCAGGGCGTCGGCGTTGCAGTCATCGCTGGAGTACTGGGTCATAGGAAGGTTCATAGAGGAACCCAGGGGCAAGATCGTGGCGAGATAGTATCTGGAGGGAACATGTCGCAGGACATCGAGAAAAGAAGGTATTGCTGCACGCCCAGTATGCCCGGCATGCGGGTACTGACCTTTCCCGACGGTTCGAAGACCGGAGTTGTCGGCCTCGAAGATGTGCTGGCCGGCGTTTACTCCGAAGGCAGGCAGGTGAACGCAGAAACTGCCGAGGAGATCGTCAAAAGACTCGCGGTGAAGAACTACATCCCGTCATCGGATCTCGCCCGAAAAGAGTATTCGGAGGTTCTCCTGAAGGAGTACGGGAGGTATTGTCAGTCGTGGCACCAAGGGGACTCTTAAGAAATTAAGTTATCCTTCAAAGACGCTTGAACGGTCTTGATTTCCCTGATTCCTTGAGAACATCCCCGGCCTGCTCTCGTCACTGATGTTTTCATCAGCCTCGCTCTCGTCAAGAAAAGGGGCAGGCATGGGACATCCCATGATCCGCCGGTGGTTCATTGGTCAAGCGGTTACTTCTCGGGCATAGCAGAAGAGTGATGACTGGTAATGAGCCACCGTTCACCATCCCACCGATAGGTGTATGTGTATCGCGCACTGACCCTGGCGCCTGTTTTGTTGAAGGTAAACGTATAGAGACCTGCGTCTACAGCAGAGTTGCAGCCTATATCTATCATTCTAAAATTAATTTCTCCTGATGGGCCGTTCTCAAGAAAGTGGTGGAAATAATCTACTTTTTCGGCTGCCGTCAGGCGTGGCTTATTTGAGACCGTTGGCAAAAGAATTGATCGCTCGGCATAGTTGGCGACGACTTTATGCGCATCACCCGTTTGCAGCGACTGATTCCATCTATCGAAGAGCGAGGCGATCTCCTTTTCCGTCGCCGCCTTGCAGGTTTCGGTGCGAACCGGCGACTGACCAGTTTTGACTGTATCCGCAGCACAACCAGCGACGACCACCATAAAGATCAAAAATAGCGCGGAAGACATAGTTTTCATACATCACCCTCCTTGATAAACAGGCATAAAAGTCTCTCTATGGCAGGCACGTAGAAATGTCAAGGGATGTCCCCTGAGTTGCCAAAAACTCCTTGCAACCATCTATATTAGAAGTTACGCTTCTGCTGTGTATACTTACATCGGAGGAAGCGCCGAGCCCGTCTCACAAGGGGAAGGAGGAATAGGTGTCTGCGGGGTCCTGGACCTTGTGCGTCACCTGAGAGGTGACGTGAAGGTGACCCCGTGAAATTCTCTATCCGCAGAAGTGTACATTTCGACAGCTTCGACAAATGGCTCTCGGGCCTCGAGGGAATACCTATCGAGCTTGCTGTCCCCCACGACATGCAGGAATTCTGGTCCGTTATCGGCAGTCTCCGTGAGCTGGCGGCATTCGTGCGCGACAAGGGCCTTCTCGTCAATTCAGTACATGCGCCCCATGGACGCCTTGCCGGCAACGCCTTCATGGCCTGGGCGGCCCAGGTGACGAAGCTCGCCGATAGGGTCGGTGCCCGGTTCACCGTATTCCATCCCGAGGATCGCATCGTGAGGGCAAGAAAGCCCCGGCTTCAGGCGACAGCCCTGGTCAACATAAAGGCCCTCCAAACCAGAAGCCGGGCCTGGGTCGCGATTGAAACCTTCAAGAACAAAAGTCGGATGTTCACCCCCATGGAAATAATTGAGCATGGTCTCCCTATGGTCCTCAACACAAGCCACCTGAGCGAGCAGGACGCCCTCGAGCTGATAGCGCAGTATTCCGGCAACATCGTGAGCGTGCATTTGCCAGAGAACCGGATAGATCCCGCGTATGGCGAGAAGGCCTTGAGCAATCCGCCGGTGGAGTCATACGGCATCGAGATCCTGAAGGTGCTGCAGGATAAGGGCTGGGATGGAACGGTGACTCTGGAATATCTCCCGGATTATCACGACAGGCTCATCCCCGACCGCCAGCGGCTGCAGGAGCTGTTCGGATAGGAACGGCGGCTCTGGCCGATCTTCATTTCAGTCCTGAATGCAATGCGAGGCTCACATGCCGCCTTGCACGGAACATCCCGGGATCACGCTGCCGGATGACCACTCCATGGCCCGCCCCCTTCGTGTAGAATGTCCCGAGGCAGCCAGGGGACATTCTTTCTCTATCCGCCCTCTTCACTCAGTCTTTGACTCCGGGTATTCTTCCGGTGAATACCGTTCGATTGACAAAAACTGCGGACGGGAATAACCTTTAAGGTAGATCATGCGCTGGACTGCCGGGGAGAACATGGAGAACAGGATCATCGCAGTGCGAACCGTCGGGGTGGCAGCGGCAACCATGCTCATTGCTGTTTTCGTGCACGTATATGGCGTTATGCAAGCCAACTGGCTGCAATACGGGTTAAGGACCAGCTTAGTATCCCTGCCTTCTCCAACCGTCTTCTTCCATCGCTATTCGTTCCTGGGTTATGTATTACCGCTGGCGGCGTTCCTGAGTATTCTGATGAGGAAGAATGCGCAGGAACATGCTGATACATTTTTGTGGCTTGTGGGCATTGTGGCTTTGGCGTGGCTGTTTGCCTCCATTCTTTCCTGGCAGCTTCCACTCTACTATCCTGTAGCAGTTATCAGGTAAACGAATAGCGAAAAACACGAACGATGCACCTGACGGACTCCAACCGCCGGCGGCAGCCGTTTGATGTCCTGCGTGACTGCCGGAACAATGATGATTACCTTTGCTCTGAACAATCCTCATCTTTTCATTCCATTTTCTTCGATCATTGCGTACAATCTTCAAGGTCTGCGTCTCTTCAAGGATGACAGACGGCGCGTATTTTACAAGGAGAAACGAAAGCGTTTCTCTGTTACGCCCATTTCCCGCCGAGGAGAAAGAATATGCCAGGATACCTTCAAGGAAAACGTGGATACATGATCATGATACAGGGAATGGCGGTTATAGCATTCTTCTTGCTCAGCCCGCTGTTTCTTTCCGCCGCTGATACGGGTATCACGATCCAGACGACACTATCGACTTCCTATCCAAAGACATCTCCTTTGAGCAAAGAGGTGCTGAGTCAGCTTAAAGCCCAGGAGGATTCCGATAATGCGGCTCTTATACGCAAGGTCCTGGGGCAGCTTCGCGATGGGGACGTTCTGGTGCTTTCCGTCCATTCGAATCCGAATATTTTCGGCCTGGGCAAGATGAAAGTGCCCTGGTCGAAGTTCTGGGCCACCTTCGGCATAGTCAGGCCGCCGCGGCTGGCAAGTGTTATCATAGCGGGCTGCATGTCCGTTGAAGGCGGTGATGGATACATACATGCCACTCAGAGCGACATAGAGAGGCTCCGATCCATCTTCAACGCGAAAACGCTTTTTGCACCAGGCTCTGAAATTAATCCGCTCATTGCAGCAAAGGACACAAAGGGACTTGTAGGTTCCCTTTTTGCGGGCAAAAGACTCGCCGACATCAAACTCCAGGATCGCTGGTACTATGCGGCTGATCCGGCGGTCGATAAGAACAGGGTAACGCTGAAAGACCTCAGGGGCGGCGATGACAAGGAGATCAAGGATTGTCTGTGCGGGTGCCTTGAACCAAAGGGGGGAAGGTTTCAGTGCCGGTACGATCTACACAACAAGGGGAACTCTCCTTCCTGCCGCAATCTCACCAACGGACCCTGTCTCTGCCAGGCAGCCGGATGTTTCAGAAAGAAACCACCCGCAAGCGGTGAATGTTACGATAATTGTATGAAACGGTACAGGTAGGTTGAAACAGGCAGCCAGGGGACGTCCATGCGTTCATTACGGGATGCGGAATGGCATCGGCGAAAGACAGTGGAAGGATTTCAAAGATGCGACGATAATTTTCGGCGCCCTTGTAGAACAGCTCGTATTCTGCAACAATAATACAAGGAGCAGGGTTTGGATACCCGCTTAAAGACTTTTGCAGCTCTATCCTTATGGAGGGGACTACGTCTTATTCAGACAGGAACGTGTTTATTTTTGCATCTATTTTTGGTGTGGTTTTTTCACCACCACTTTGAAGACCGGTTTGAGCTATTCAGGGAAGGACAAATATGATAGACCTGTGTGCGCCAGTTTCCCGATAGACGAAAGGAGGCATCACATTGAACGATATCATAGGAATTGTTTGGTTTAAGGATGAGCCTGCTTACCGCGGGGCGCTTGCGATTTTTACCGACTCAAAAAATATGCCCGCAACTTTTGAAGACTGGACAACCCTTGTCAAAAGGGAGCTCGAAGAGATCAAGCGCACTGGTAATATAGCTATTCGCGCAGACTTCGATCCGGAAACATTTATCGATTGGTGCAGATCGCGTGGATTTCAAGCCAATTCCCAGGCGAGAGAGGCCTTCGCCGAGCATATCGTGCTCGAATATCAGAAGACCGGCAAAGGGATGGTCATCGAATAGCTCATAGACCGACGTAACGACAACGTTGTTATTTCTTGTGATGATACCCGGTCTGCTCGTGTCCTGCGCCGGTGAAGGCTCTTATGGTCCGCACGATCCGGATGGATGGGGGGCATGATGCATTACGGATTTGGGTTCGGAGGGATATTAATGTCGATAATATTCCTGATCACAAAAGAAGAGTATGAGAGAATGAAGAAAGACCTTGAAGGGTAGACCATGATCACTTTCAAGGCAATTCAGGAAAAGATCGGCACAAAGACCCCCGTCTGTAACATGACGATATCGAGGCGATGCATATCTGCTTGAAAGCCTCGATGACGTTGTTTTAGCACCCCATGTCCGCCAGATCTTTATAACGTTTTTCCAGCTGTTTGCGAAGTCCGTTCAGTTCATATTCCGCAAATTCATCGAGGGTTTCCGGATATCCCTTGTTCACAAAATCACTGACGTGGGCTTTCTCGTGTTCCAAACAGCCATCGAACTTGCTTGCGCCTGCCCTCCCCCCGTGTTTGCTCTGCCAGCCCTCTCTGACTGCTGCTTCGGCTGCGCCATCGTGCGCTATCTCTTTGCCGGTTGAGTCATATTCGTAAAGATGAACCGATTGGCCGTTGATCGCAACATCTATGGTAGGATTATTCTCTCCCGGCCCGCAATTGCCGGTACAATGTGGATCAGTTTCCATAAGCGATACCGTCTCCTCAGGTTTTCCCGTGGACGGATTCGGGAACTGTTCACCCATTGTTTTCTCGACCGTTTCTTGATACTTGCCAAAGGCGGTATCTCCATACTTGTTCCTTATTTCATTCCGGAGCGCCCTGTCTTCCCAGACTTTTACGGTCGCTTCGAGCCAGGTAATGTCCTTTCTCATTTCTTCGCAGTCTTTATCCTCTATTTTCGGTGGTGCGTTCGGCGGCACAACGGGCTGTTTTCCGATATACCAGCGCACCGTGTAGGTAACGTTCTTCTTGCCCCCTTCCGGCGGCGTTAACGATTTGTTTCCCGAGGCCTGCCGCACGTCATAGATCCCCATCTTGAAAGAAGGGGGCTCCTTCTTCGCCTCAGCGGACCAGGTACGTGCTCCATCCATGGCACCCGACGGGGGAAGCTTTATCTGCAGGCCGATAGTGACTCCGGGGATCCTTTTTCCGTGCAGTCCCATTCCCGGGCCCCCCGCGGCAAATTCGTAGTAATCGGGGACTGTCATGGATTGCTGCTGCATTTGTGCCGCGAATTGCTTCTGTGCGGGAGTAAGGTTCTTGAGAAACGGTTGGGCCATGGACGATAACAGGTTAATGGAAAGTTTGGTGGATTGCGTTATATCGCCGCCGCCGCTTCTATTGTCTTCAATTGGGGGGTTTGCGCATGACATTTTCCGTTCATGGTAGGAATATTTTGTAACCATGGATTGTGCTTTATATCTCAGCGCGGGGCGGAAGAATTGCCCTTTTTTGGAGACCGTCGGACTATTGGCGTCATCCCGGATCATTGTGCCGGTTATGTAGTAATCCAGGGCCCCTTCAGACCAACTGTAATTACTGTGAGCTCGCGCACAATTTGCAGCTTCCGGCGGTCTGGTGTTCCACTTGACTCTGGCGCTGATATTCACATGCACCGTGTCTGCTCCACAAACCGGGCCTGCCTTCATCCAACAAATAAAGACAAGAAACAGGAGCGCTATTGCCACACCTCGAAGGTTGCACAAAGGTCTTTTTGTATCTCGGAACCCTATTGATTTCATCTCAATTCCCCTTTTTGCACAAATAGTTGATGGTGTTTCGCATTCGGGTGCGACTTTTCATGGCTACCGCTTGACAAGCTCCACGCGCCTGTTCTTGGCCCGGCCATCTTCTGTGGTGTTCGGGGCGACGGGTTTGTCCTGACCGTACCCTTTAGCCACCAGGCGTTCCGGACGGACACCGAACAGTTGGAGATACTGGTTGACGGTTTCAGCTCTTTGCTGTGATAGTTTCACGTTGTATGGCGGCGAGCCCTGGTTGTCGGTGTGCCCCTGAATTTCGAGCTTCAACTGAGGATGCGTCTGCAGCAAGGTCAAAACATGCTGAAGCTGCTTGACGGATTCGGGCTTGAGCGTGGCCTTATCGAGGTCGAAAAGAATTCCGTAGAGGGCAACTTTGCCGTCCTTGTCGAGGGCCGCTTTCATCTCCGCCGGGCCAAAGTTAAGGGATTGTTTGAAGGGCTTTTCGTCGACAATGTACAGATACTGCTGCCCCAGATTGGACACCGGTTGAACTTGAAGCCAGGTCATACCGCCGTCTTCACGCGGGATGGTAAGGACAACCAGACCTCTGTCTTCGCAAACAACCCGTCCGCCTTTTTCTTTTGCGGCAGTTTTGAAGTTTTCAATAAACTCCAGCGTGGAAATGTTTGTGACCCGCTGGCCCGACTTCGTCTGCACCTCGTACAAAAGTTTCCAATATTCACCCTTTACGGTCTTCTTTTCCCGTTTCTTTGTTTTTTCGTTGAAATAATAGAAATCGAAGGCATCGAAGTTGCGATGGTCCGACATGTTGTTTGCCAGAACAGACCCGGGGAAAGGCCGGACCAGGGAATGCTCCTTAACGTCTTTGGCCATAGCCGGAAGAGTGAGAACGATTGGTATCAGCAACGCCGCCAAAACGAGTTTAAAACGATTCATGATCTATCCTCCTGTGTTTAGTGGATTTTGGTCAAGAATTCACCTGAAAATACTTCTGATGCCCTTGCGGACCTCATTGATGGTGTTATACTTAACCTCATCCTTGGCCGCCTTGCCCACGTCCTTGGTATCTTCGGTGATGGTTTCCTCAACTTCGGAGCGTTCCTGCGGTGCCTGGGCAGCAGTCCCGGATGCAGCGGCATTGGATTGACCATCACAGGGGCCAACGCGCCGACCGGACAATATGTTCTTCACCTTTGTTCCGTAGGATACGATCGTCATGTCCATGACACCGTTCATGCTGTTTCCATTGTAGGTGGTCGATCCTGTTCCGTTCATTTTACCGCCCCCCTGCCCGCCACAGGATATTTTCCAGAACACGGTGTTCCCCCTGGTTCTTATGTCTGTGACCTGACATTCCTGGTTGGCATCCCTACTCATGGGAACCAGGTCGTCAGCCGTGATACACTGGTTGTGTGTCATGGATTTCGGCGGCATGCCCGCCATTTCCGTTTTCGTGGTGATCTCCCACTTGCCGGGATTCATGTCCGGGCCGGCAAATGCCGTCCCAAAAGACACAATAAATGAAAATATGAAAATCAAACAGAATACCTTTTTCAGCATTTGTCTTTTACCCCCTTTACGGTTTCTTCCTTTGCAGCGTTGTTGGACAGTATCTGGAGTTTTGTGGACCTTTTAACTGGTGAGGCCTGCCCTTGGTGACAACGACAATCACTATTCTCATTCTGATCCCCGCTGCTTTGATATTCTGGTTCTGCGTGTTCAGTGGCGATGTTTTAGAAATGGCAGGGAGGGGAACTGTCATAACCCCAAAATGTGATCATAGTGCAGTAGATACGGAAGAGTCTTATCTTAGCCCCCCTTGTCAGGACGAAGGAATGCCGGCCAGTATAAAAACATTAAACCTTACCAATTTTCAAATGTCAACGCAGGAAGCTTACGGTTGAGTGGATGGGTGTTGTATGAGAATACCATAGAAGAGAACAGGCTGACCCCCATGTAATTGAATAAAGATGATACTTTAGGGAGAATGGATAGGCGGCACGGGGCGGGGTGCGGTCAAAAGTTTGAGAGGCTAACCCAAAAAGTGGTAAAGTAGACGGGGGCAGGTCATCTTGTTTGCCGCGCCATAGATGACGACCGAAAAGAATATCTGGGGATGTTTTTTATGAGTGTAAAAAGCACATTGGCAAAACTGATCAAAATATTCGGTTTCGTTTATTTTCTTTTAAGTTGCATCATATGTGTTGTGATGTGCGTATTCGCGATACGAGCCATGATGAAAACGGGTATGTCGCCCGGGTTCGTGGTTTTTATCCTGCCGCTTATTGGGATATTTTCAGGGTATTGGATTTGGACGGCCCGATATGGGTGGTGGCGGATGTCAATCATTGCCGTCAGCCTGTTGCTTACGTTGGCGATTGCATTTACAGCGATCTTTATAGCACCTAAGATGGGGAAACACAGTCACAATAAGCTTGAAAGTCATGAAACAGTTAAGACTGTGGATACAGAAGTCCAGACATTATTTTCAGCTTTATATGCAAATAATATGGAGACCGTTCGGCAGCAATTGGAAAAAGGCGTTAATGTCAACGCAAAAAACGATGTCGGCGAAACGCCTTTGCATATTACGCAAAACAAGGCAATCGTAAAGATGCTTCTTTTAAAAGGCGCTGATGTCAATTCGGTCGACGCAAACAACATGACGCCTATTTTTAATAAGGAAGTTGAGATATCAAAGATATTGGTTGAAGCCGGCGCCGACATTCACGTAAAAAGCAAGAAGGGCAATACGCCATTAATCTGGTATTCCTACAGCGGGTATATCGAGGGGATTCAATATCTGGTTTCAATCGGCGCATCTTTGAACACAACAAATTCAGATGGTCATACGGCTTATGACATTGCCGAAACATTTGGTCATCGTAAATTGTTGGCATACTTGAAATCAATTGGCGCGAAGAGCGGAAAGAAAACAAAGGGGGATATCCTTCACGAAAAGGGGCCAACATAATTGACGCTTCAGTCAGAACACCGTACATGTTGCTCATCGCGATCACCGTTCTCGGGCAGGGAGCCACTAACCTCCCTGCGGTCCTTAACGTCAACTTCCGCTTCAGTTTTCAGCAGATTCCCCCCGGACTGTGCCTGAGTTCAGACCAACCCGGGGAACTATATCGGCCCTGAATATGGCGCGACAGAAATAACGGGGGTTAAATCTCACTTCAGGATTCCCGGGTATTCTTCTCCATGATCTCTCTTAGTTTGCCCCAATGAGGTGTAAATAGTTCCTGCGGCATTTCGATAGTGTCAAGAATCTTTCGCACTTTCCATGGCAACCTCATTCATCCGGTTATGCCTTCAGACTTTCAGCGGCCTCTTCTTCCAGCCGGTCCATTTTCAGATATTGATTCATTCCCCATTTCGTTCCTGCAATGTGACGCAATCGGGCAGCCACAAGCATGAGCGCCGATTTGCCATCGGGGAAGGACCCGACGACCCGCGTGCGCCGCCTGATCTCCTTCATGATCCGTTCGAGGGGGTTGTTCGTCCTGATCTTCCTCCAGTGCTCACGGGGGAAGCCGTAATAGCCGAGCGTCTCATGAATCCCCTCATTGACCATGTCCGCCGCTCTGGTAAGCTTCATGTCCTTTAGCTTCTTTGATACCGCTGCCGCTTTCTTCTGTGCCTCTTTCCTGTCCTCCTGGGCATGGATCGCCGTCAGCATGGCGGCGACTTCCTTTATCCTGCCTTTAGGGACCACGGTGAACACGTTCCGGTAGAAGTGGACGATGCACCGCTGCCACAGGGCGTCGGGATAGAACATCCCCAGGCTCTCGACGAGACCGAGACATTTGTCGGATATGAAGAGCTCAACCCCTGTAAGGCCTCTTTCCTTGAGATATCTCAAAAAGGACGTCCAGCTCTCCTTGTCCTCCCGCGCTCCTTCCGCCACGCCCAGGATCTCCCGGTAGCCCTCGTGGTTCACACCGATCGCTACAAGGACCGAAACGCTCCTGACCTCACCTCCCCAGCTGCGCTTTAATGCGATGCCGTCGAGGTACACGTAGGGAT
Source organism: Syntrophorhabdaceae bacterium (assembly GCA_028698615.1). Taxonomy (NCBI): domain Bacteria; kingdom Pseudomonadati; phylum Thermodesulfobacteriota; class Syntrophorhabdia; order Syntrophorhabdales; family Syntrophorhabdaceae; species Syntrophorhabdaceae bacterium. The sequence goes on along the minus strand of JAQVWF010000038.1, from coordinate 516 downwards.
GGTCGCCTTCAATGGGCTTTCTTCTCCACTCCTCGATGGTGGCGTATATCTTCGCGTTGAGGTTCGAGACGGTGCCGGGACTCACCCTGCTTCCCCACAGGGCTTCGGTTATGTCCTCGACACGCCGTACTGATACCCCGGCCAGGTACATCTCGACGAGAGCTTCTTCAACGGATGATTCCCTTCTTTTGTATCGCTCGATGATCGCCGTCTCGAAGGGCAGGCTCCTGAGCTTGGGCATCCTAATGTCGACTTCACCGGCTTTTGTCTGGAACGTACGGGTATAGTGGCCTGCCCGTGTATCCTTGCGTCCCTCGGTCCGCTCGTATCTTCGCGCATTGCACAGGCGTGAGGCCTCTTCGTCGAGAAGTGTGTTCAGCGTCTCCTGGACCGTTCCCCTGACGATCTCTCCGAGATGGTCCTTTATCTGGTCCTCATTAATCTGGATTATCGCTCCCCCGCTTGTGGTAGACTGTTCTTGGGCCATGGTCTTTCCTCCTTCCGGTTATTGTTTTG
>JAQVWF010000037.1 GCA_028698615.1 Syntrophorhabdaceae bacterium | reverse complement strand
ATCGCCTTTCAGGTGGGCAGTCAGGTCTCGCTTAATGAGATCGCCACGCAGGTCAAACTCGATGTCAAGACCGTAGGCCGATACCTGGATATCTTTGAAAAGGCCTTCGTCATCAGGCGCATCGGGGGATTCAGCAGAAACTTGAGGAAAGAAGTCGTGACCAAGGCAAAATACTGCTTCCTCGACAACGGGATCCGCAACGCGGTTATAGCGGCTTTTAATCCCCTCGACAGCCGCAACGATGCCGGGCAACTCTGGGAGAATTTCCTCATCACGGAACGGATTAAGAAATGGACGTACCAGAATATCTACGGTTCTTTTTATTTTTGGCGGACATATGGGGGTCAGGAGCTTGATCTTGTGGAAGAACGCGAAGACACCCTGACCGGTTACGAATTCAAGTGGTCCGACAAGAAGAAACAGAAGGCCCCATCGGATTGGTTCAAGGGGTACACGAACGCCACTTTTTCACTGATAAACCGGGACAACTACCTCGATTTCGTTCTGTAAAGTCGAGAGTACCGACGGGAACATTTTGGAATTGCGTACTACATACCCGTCAGCAAGAACCGCGTCATGAAAGGTGTTTGCGCTGACGCAAAAACATGGGGCGAGGCGGCTTCGATGCATTTCCAAAACGCGGCGGCCAATAAAATGCTAATACAATCCTTGACAGAAACCATAAATGTCAAGTAATCTTAAACATTCCAATATATCTTTGACGGGATTGACCCAACGTTTTTATGGTGGGAGTAGGAAAACATCATAAAAGGAGGAGTCATGAAAGACGGAGATTCACAACAGAAAGGCATGAGCAGGCGGTCTATGCTCAAAAGCGTGGTAGGTGTTGGTGCGATTGCTTCATTGAGCGGATTGGCACTGAATCTTGCGGCTCCCGGTACAGCAGAGGCGATCACAAAAAAGTTGCCCAAGAAATGGGATGAAACATGGGATGTTGTCGTTATCGGTTCGGGGTTTGCGGGGCTTGCGGCGGCTGCGGAGGCGGCAGGGGCCGGGGCTAAGACTGTAATCCTCGAAAAAATGCCCATCTACGGCGGAAACTCCATTATCAACGGTGGTGGTTACGCTGCCTGGGATGACGAGATGCATCTTCGTCAGAAAAAGAATCTCGGAGAGGACAGCGTCAAGCATCACGTCAAGGACACCCTGAAGGGCGGCGACTTCTACAACATGCCTGAGCTTGTTGAGGTCATGGCACAAAAAGCGCCCGATGCCCTGAACTGGATGATCGATGAAGGCGGCGCCCAGCTCAGCAACGTTCTGGTCCTCGGTGGTGGTCACACCGCATACCGCGCACACTTCTCCGCCCACAATTCCGGCAAGGATTATACCGAAGCACTGAAAAAGATCGCCGAGAAACGCGGGGTAAAGATGGTGCTGAACTCTCCGGTCACCTGGATCTGGCGCAAAGACGCAGATCCCAAGAGCCCGGTCCTCGGAGTTCAGATCAAGAGAGGCGCAAAGGTCGTGAACATACGGGCCAAAAAAGCTCTCATCCTCGCTTCGGGAGGTTTCAGCCAGGATGTGGAAATGCGGCTCTCCGAATGGCCCAAGCTTGTCAAGGAGTTCAACTGCACCAACCAGAAGGGTGCGACGGGCGAAATGATACGCTTTGCCAAGGCCGTGGGAGCAGATACACTGCACATGAACTTCATACAGCTCTTCCCCTTCGCCGAACCGGAAGCCGGTATCCTCGACAGGCCTGCCGTGTACGGTTTCAGCGGCCCCGGTGCCGGGGTCATCTACGTAAGCAAAGCCGGGAAACGTTTTGTCAACGAACTGGACCGCAGGGACGTATGCGCCTTCGCCCAGATCGCCCTCGGGGCAAACATGAAACCCGCCTATACGATCTTCAATGACGCGATACCTCCCAAGTTCGGCGGCAAACCCGCGGAGGTAGAAGCGGGCATTAAGAAAGGCCGTTTTATCAAGGGTGACACCATCGCAGACCTCGCCAAGAAGATCGGGGCCCCGGCCGATGTCCTCGAGAAAACCATAAACGACCACAACCGCTACATAAAAGAAGGAAAGGACCCCGAGTTCAACAAACCCATAAAGAAGACGATGGTCACCATGGACAAGGGGCCCTATTATGCCCTGCCGATGTGGCCGGCCGTGCACCACACCATGGGCGGTCTCAGGATCAACACGAATGCCCAGGTCGTCGATGTGTTCGGTGCAGTCGTACCGCATCTTTACGCGGCCGGTGAAGTGGCCGGAGGAGTCCATGGTTCAAACCGGTTGGGCTGCAATGCAACTACAGACTGCGTCGTTTTCGGCCGGATAGCCGGCGTGAACGGAGCCAAAGAAAAAGCATAATAAGCAAAAGGGCCATCCCGGGTGGGATGGCCCTTAACCCTTCACCTGTCATTGTTTCCTGAACACGTTGTATTTAACTATCGTGAAGAATGCCTTGATGCCGTCGCGCCAGGTGATCTTTTTGCCTTCTTCGTAGGTCCTGCCGTAATAGGAAATGGGAACTTCGAAGATGCGCCATTTCCCCCTGGCGACCTTTGCTGTGATCTCCGGCTCCACGCCGAAGCGGTCCGATTCGATGGTTATCGTTTCCATGACCTCTTTTTTGAAGACCTTGTAACACGTCTCCATGTCGGTGAGGTTGAGGTTGGTGAACATGTTGGACAGGAGCGTCACCATGGAATTGCCCACAAAGTGCCAGAAGTAGAGCACACGGTGAGGCCCTCCGAGAAAACGCGACCCGTAGACCACATCGGCCCTGCCTTCGAGGATAGGCGCCAGCAGTACCGGGTATTCCCGGGGGTCGTACTCAAGGTCGGCGTCCTGGATGAGAACGATATCGCCCGCTGCTTTGGCTATGCCCCGTCGCAGTGCGGCGCCCTTCCCCTGGTTCTTCTCCTGAAAGATGGTAATGATGCCTTCCTGAGTCTTCAGATACTCACGGGTCCCATCGGTAGAACAATCGTCGACAACAATGATCTCCTTTTCGTAGGGCGTCTCTTTCACCTTCCGGAGAATCTCGTCGATGAATTCGATCTCGTTGTAGGCAGGCACAATAACGGATAAAAGCATACGGTAATGTTATATGGACACCAGCGAGAATTCAAGAAAGAAAGAGGAAGCGCCAACCTCTTGCCTTTCCCATAACCCATGACCTGTTTCTTTTTTTCCTTTGGAATATCAACCAAAATGTGTCATATTCTGAGAAATATGGAAATTCCCTACATTGAACATTTCGGTTTCTCGGAAAAACCTTTCGGGATGTCCCCGGACCCGTCTTTCTATTATGAGTCGGTGGAGCACAAGCAGGCCATCGATTACCTGACATTCTTCATTGCGCAGCAGGAGGGTTTCGCCCTTATCTACGGGGATGTGGGCTCGGGAAAGACCACGATATCGCGGATCTTCCTCAATACCCTCGACCAGGAAACGTACAATACCGCCCTCATTCTGAATCCCGTTGCCGATGAGGCCGAGTTCATGAAAGAGGTGCTCCGCGAGTTTTCCGCCGGCGATATACCGGAGACAAAAAAGGAGCTTTACGACAGGCTCAGGCATTATCTCCTCGATGAGTTCCAGAAGGGCAAGATGAACGTCCTCGTCATCGACGAGGCCCAACTCCTCTCCTATGACCTCCTCGAGTTCATCCGTCTCCTTTCCAATATAGAAACGGACAAGCAGAAGATACTCCATACCGTCTTTTTCGCGCAGCCGGAATTCCTGGGAAAATTGAAGGACCCCGTCATGCGCCATCTTTCCCAGCGCATAACCGTCACATATCGCATCAAGCCGCTGACCTATGCGGAGGTGAAGGCCTACATAAATTACCGTCTTTTCAAGGCCGGGGCCAAGGGGCCGCTGGAGTTCCAGGAAAGGGCGATGAAGCTCATCCACACGGCATCACGGGGTTATCCCCGTCTCATAAACTACATATGCGACCGCTGTCTCCTCGTTCTCTACGCCGCGTCCAGTTATACCGTCGACGGCCACGTTGTGTCGAAGGTCATCCTCGAAGAGAGCATCCCCCTTTCCACGACAAAGCACTCCGAGGATTCCAGGAGGCTCGGCCTGAGGCGCCCTATCCTGGTAGGAGGGATCATCTCCGTGCTCATACTGGGGGTTGCCGTCTACTGCTTCATGGTCCCCGGAGCCCGTGGATTCTTCTCGTCCGGTAAGCCCCACACCCCGCAGGTGTCTGCCGCACAGACCGCAGCGCCCCCGGTTGCCCCTGTTGCCCAGGCCCCGGCAGCCGCAGCTTCCACGTCGCCGGCCCCTGCCCACCCGGTTCCACCCGTGAAGGCGCCGCCGAAGACCGACATCGTTCTGAAGAGGGTCTACGTCAACACGGAAGCCGCCAATGTCAGATCACGGCCCGATATCAATTCCCCCCGCATCGGCGTTATCATCAAAAACGAGACCCTGAGAGTCATCGCCGAAAAAGCCGACGCCGACAAACTCAGATGGTACAAGATCAAGCTCTACGAAGGCCGCGAAGGCTGGATAGCAGAATCGGTGGTCACCGAAAAAAGGTAGATCTCGCCCCCCAGTTTGTCTTTTCCGTCTTCACGCGTACCACATCTCCGCCTCAAACGTTTCCGAGGGGACTGTGATCACGAGGCAACCTCTCCGGGGCATCCTGTCGATCATCATTTCTTTCACCTTGAGGGAAAACCAGACGTCGGCCCTGTCTTTCGGGCCGAGGCCGAGGGCGCTGAAAGGCACGGACAGTTCAAGGATCTCGTCGAAGGCGGCCTCCACCGGCACAGTGGCTTCCACCGAACCGTCATGAACGCGGTATGCTATCTTGTGGTCGTCCTTGCCCATGATGGCGATCTCGAAGACCGCCCCGTCGACTTCGCCCATGAACCCCTTGTCGAGGTCGATGCGCAGGAAGAGGTTCGATTCATTGAATCCGTAATAGCAATCCTTGATGACGGAGACCGCTTCGTGCATGGCTGTGCCGTGTCCCTTGCCTTCGATAAGGCCGGAGCCGAACCATTCGAAATAGTTTGTCACCCTGCCATCGATAAGGGGACGGAGAAAATTGACGGGTTCCCGCGCGGGGCACGCCGCACGGTCCTCCGCAATGATCGGGATGGACAGTGTCTCGGGCACCTCTTTGCCGAGATAGCGATACACATTTGCCAGATTTTCGCGAAAAAGCAGGTCGAATATCTCGTCGCTGTCTGAGGAATGTTCATCTCCATACCACCAGAACCAGTCGCTGCCTTCAGCTATATAGATCGATTTCCAGGCCATCTTATTCTTCTGGTCAGGGTCTTCTTTTTCGAGGAAACGCCGGGTCCGGGTAAGCTGAGACCATGCGGCGTTGTCTTCGCTCTGGCCGATCCAGATGGAAAAATCATGTCCGATCCACGAACCGGCACGGCAGTGATGAAGGCTCCCGTAATCTCTTGCCGTCCTCAGGTACTCCGATATCGTTACCGGCGTCATGCCGTCCTCGCTCAGGATGCCCTCGTAGAGATAGCTTAAGAAATCCCTTCCATCGTTCTTGTAGTTTTCCCAGGCATTCTCGCCGTCCATGGCGATGGTCACGAGGGGCCCCGCGATCTTGTTCCCCATGGAGCCCCGGATCGTTCTGAGCCTGCTCAGGCAGTCCTGCGCCGCTTCCCTGGCATCGACCCGTGAATAATGAAAGGATATGAGGTCGGAAAGAGACTGGTCCCTGAAGATGACGGTGATATCGCGGTCATTCTTCTCATAACGGTACGGCTTGTAGAGCACCTCCGGAGTGATGACAAGGCCGCACTGGTCCCTGCGCGCTCCCCACCTCAGACTTTCAAAGAGAATGTCCTCGTCCGTGACAAGCCACCTGACACCCTGTTCCATGTAAAGCTCCAGGGCTTCTTCACTGACGGAGCCTTCGGGGGGCCACATGCCCGCCGGACGCGTCCCCATGATCCTTTCGAAAAGGTCGAGGCCTGACGATATCTGATGGGAAGCATCGCGGGGCCAGGAAAAGGGCACATCGGGCAGGTTGACCCCGGGCATTGCCTCCCTCGCCGACTCGTTGTTGATAAGGAGCGGAATGATGGGATGATAAAAGGCGGAGGTGGACAGCTCGACGATCCCCTGCGCGGCAAGCTCCCTGTAAAGGGGCACGGTGCTTTTGAGGATGCCCTTCTGGATGCCCTGAAGGATATCCTTGTCCTCCTCGCTGAACCTCCTGCCCTTTTCCTTGAGGTAATTGAGGCCCTCACAGGTTCCGAAGAAACCGGGGTCGATCCAGGCGAGATAGAAGAGTATCTGCAGGTCCCGAAGCTCGTCTTCGCTGAAATACCCGGTGATCTTCGGTATGCCGTCCCTGGGGCAGTAGAAGCCGCGCTTGGCCAGCAGTTCATAGTAGCGAGGGAACGGCCGGATCATGTTTTCCCAGTTGGCATTGAAAAAGTTGCTGAGCAAAAAGACCTTGTCCTCTTCGGTGAGCTCGGAGGGATGTCTTCTGAACACGTCGAGATATGTGTCCTTCACATTGAGGTCTTCGTAGTCCACAAGCTGTTCAAGAAGGGAGGGGACAAAATTGAAATTCTGCTTCATCCCGGGAAAATCCTTAAGCATCGCACCCATGTCGCAGTAGTCCTTGGTGCCGTGCAGAAGGGTCCAGGGGAGCAGATATTCCCCGGTGAAGGTATTCTTGTAGTAAGGCTGGTGCATGTGCCAGAGAAATGAGATGCAGATCCCGTCCATATGCGTGTTATCGCTCATAGTCCCCGATGGTTAATTCTCTCCGACCTCGAGATGCCGAAAGACAATGTCCCCCCCGGTGACCTCAATGATGCCGACGGTCCCTGTCGTCGAATAGCCGCCCCTGTAGCTTCCGGGATTAAAGAGAACGACTCCTCGTTTCTTTGTGTTTAACGGAACGTGGGAATGGCCGAAAACGATGATGTCGACACCCGGGAACGCATGGAAGACCGCATCCTCAAGCCCGCGGGGCGATCCCCATCCATGGATGATGCCTATTCGTCTCCCCGCGATCTCTTCCACCCGCCGCTCCGGAAGGGAGACCGCCAGATCGGAATCGTCCATGTTGCCTCTCACGGCCCGGAGGTCCCAGTTCGAAAGGTACTCAAACACGTTCGATGATGTCATGTCGCCGGCGTGGAGCACAATGTCCACATCGCTGAACAAGGCCTTCATGTGACGCCTGAAATCCTCTGTCGGGTGCGTAAGGTGGGTATCTGAAATGACCGCGATCTTCATCCGATGAATAACTCTATAAGAAAACAAGGGGACTGTCAAAAGCAAAGTGCCTTAACGCCTTGAAAACAGCGAGACCGGACCATGCCCGGGCCGCCTTCTTCATCAGCCTTTCATTCGGCCATCTGCATTGACATAACACCTTGTCCGGTGGTAGACTAGGTGATGAAATTATTAAAGAAAATCCCCTTGAAGTTCAATATATATCTCCTTAAAGAGCTTACCGGCATTCTGCTTCTCTCACTTGGCATCCTTACCTTTATCCTTGTTCTGTCCAGACTCGGCAAAATCGCCGACCTCGTTATCAACAAGGGGGTTGGGTTCGGGGACATTTTCGCCCTCGTAGCCTTCTCCGTACCCCCCTACCTCACCTTTACCCTCCCCATGGCCTTCCTCCTTTCCGTCATTGTTGTCCTCGGGCGTCTTTCCACGGAGAATGAGATACTGGCGTTGAAGGCGAGCGGTGTGAACCTCAAGTGGCTTTTCGTGCCCATAACCTTCGTAGGTCTCATAGTGACGACCTTGGGGCTCGTCAATACCAACATCCTCCTGCCCCGCTGCAGCGGCCTCTTCAGGGAAACCCTGATCAACGTGATAAAGAAGGGTATCTCCGTCGATGACAAGGAAGGCGTGTTCAACGACAGCGTACCGGGGGTTGTCATATACATCAACAAGGTCGACAGCACAAAGCGGACCCTTACGGGCATCGTCGTATCCGATGAGCGCAACAAGGACGTGAAACAGACAATCTCTGCGAGCAAAGGGTATGTCAACATCGATTCGGACACCTTCGAGCTTTATTTCATGCTGCAGGACGGCACTCTCCATCGATGGGAAAAGGCCACGGACACCTACCGGAGTGTCAACTTTCAAAACTATACCTTCACTATGAACCTGTCCCAAATGGTGCAGACGGGGGGCATCAGCAGAAAGCTGGCATATGAAATGGACCGGAACGAACTGAAGAAAGCGCTCAAGACGACAAAGAACGAGGATAATCGATACGATCTGCTTCTTGAGATCTATAAGAAGATATCCTTGCCTCTGTCATCGCTTGCTTTTATAATACTGACGGTTCCCCTCGGGGTAAAGCGGAAGGTGGAGGGAAGGTTCTCGGGGACCCTCTACAGTCTCCTGTTGTTCATTTTTTATTATGTCCTTATCGCCATGACGGACAGTCTGGGGAAGAACATCCATGCACCGCCCTATATCGTAACCTTCCTCCCCAACGTGGTCATAATGACCATGGGCCTTTACCTCTTAAGGAGCCTGAATAAGGAAGAACACGTCACGATATCGCAAAGATTAAAATACCTGTGGGTTTACTGTCTTGAAAAAGTTAAATAGATATCTCCTGTCGAGCGCCATCAAATACCTGCTCATCGCCCAGATGGCGGGGGTCAGCATGTTCCTCGTCATCGAGTTCTTTCAGCACACGGACCGATTTACCGCGTCGCTGCATGCCTTTACGATGGTCGTGCTTTACATTCTGCTCCTTCTGCCTTATTACTTCAATCTCATCCTTCCTCTTGCCTTTCTGGTTTCCATGCTGATAGTGCTCATACTTATGATCCGGGGGAACGAAATGATCGTCGCCCGGACCTCGGGTATCAGCACGCTGTCCCTCATGAAACCCTTCCTCGGTTTTTCCCTGGTGCTCATAATGTTCTCCTTCCTTCTGGCGGAATGGATAGTCCCGCTTTCAGCAAACGCCGCGAATTATATATACCAGGTCAAGATCAGGGGCGAAGAATCACAGGTCTTCATTAAGAATGACAAAATATGGTTCAAGAGAGACAACAAGATCTGCAATATAGATTTCTTTGACACAAAGAAGGATATCATCACGGGGCTCACCGTCCTGGAACTGGGAGATGATTTCGCGGTCGTCAAGAGAACAGACGCCCAGCGAGGCATATGGAAGGACGGCACCTGGTATTTTACCGGCGTTGCGGTCAGAACATTTGAAAAGAACGGCTATATCAGTAAAAAGGTATACCCCGGGATGAGCAATATTATCAATGAACCGCCCTCTGTCTTCAAGGTCGTCGAAAAGGACCCTGAAGAGATGAGCTACAGGGAGTTGTCGCGCTACATTTCCCGGTTGAGGGAGGACGGCTACGACGTAAGGCGCTATCTCGTGGACCTCTACAACAAGGTTGCCTTTCCCTTCATCAACCTCATCATGGTCTTCGCCGCATTTTCCGTAGGCCTGAGATATACAAAGACGAAGCATGTCTCCAAGGGTATCTTTTCGGGCATCCTTGTGGGTGCTTTGTACTGGTTTTTCCAATCCGTTTCGTTGTCGCTTGGTTATTCGGAGATCTTTCCTCCTCTTTTTTCGGCATGGTTCTCCAATTTGCTTTTTATTGCCTCAGGTGTCATCGGTATAGTCACGTTGAGGACATAGGTTCTATAATCGGATGTATGGCTACAGGAAAGGAGTTTTGTTTTGCGAGCATATCTGGATATTGAAACAGACAGAAAGGGGAACATCTGCGTCATCGGCCTCCTTGTCGAGAACAACAGTTTTCTCCAGTGGTACGGCGAGGACATATCGTCGGAGACCATCGAACGGGAACTTTCAAACGTAAAGACCATCGTTACTTTCAACGGAGACCTCTTCGATCTCCCTCAGATGAAGAAATGCCTGAACATCGACCTCCAGACGAACTTCATCTCCCGCGACCTCTTCAAGGACAAGAAAAAGCTTGGCATCAAGGGCGGACTCAAACAGCTCGAAAAGATGTTCGGCATAGAACGCAAGACGGAGGGCGTCAACGGGTATAAGGCAATGTGGCTCTGGGAAAAGTACAAGAGACACGGGAACAAGGATGCCTTGAAATTGCTCCTTGAATACAACAAGGAAGACGTTGTCAACCTTACAAGGCTTGAAGAGATCATCGACCAGCTTGGAGGCGGAACGCCATGATGGAACAGCCCTTTGAGATAGACTCGCGGTATAACCGGATAAGCGGCATCATGGTCATCCCCCGGTCGAAAAGAAGGTTCCCCTGCGCCGTTCTTTCCCACGGCCTCATCAGTTCAAAGGAGAGTTCGAAATATGTAGCGCTTTCCAAGCAGTTCGCCGAGGCCGGAATAGCGTCCTGCCGTTTCGATTATCATGGCTGCGGAGAGAGCGGGGGCAACATAGAGGAGACAACATTATCAATACGGCTCGACAATTTGAATGCCATTGTGGACCATGTGCTGTCCCACCCGTCCGTGAATCCTCACAAGCTCGGCATCACGGGAAGCAGCTTCGGCGGCTCCACGGCCCTTCTCAAGGCCGCCCGCGATGAACGGGTCCGGTGCCTGTCCCTCTGGGCCACCCCCCATTTGCTGGAAAACAAGGACGACGGCACCATTTCCGAGATCGCCTTCAAGGAGACGATATTTACGGATTTTCAGTCATACGACTTACTGGCTGAGGCAAAAAAGGTCTCCCATGCCCTCGTCATACATGGAGAGGCCGACGAAGTCGTCCCCTGCGCAGAGGGAAAAGCGATCTACAAACGCCTGAGCAAGCCAAAGGGCATCGAGATAATCAAAGGCGGGGACCACATCTTCTCCGCGGAGGCCCACAGGAACAAGGCCATCACCCTGGCCCTCAACTGGTTCAGAAGATACCTGATATCGGACAACGAAAAGACGACTTGAACCGTTAGAATTGTTGGAAGGTGAAAGGGTGGAAGCCGAGTTATGGTTTTTACTCTTTCTGCTTGTCGTTCTTCAATTTGACCCTGTCCCGGATCAGGTCGCCCAGAACATTGCTGAGGCCGATGCCCAGCGCCAGGGACATGGTCAGTACGATGCCGCCGAACACTATCAGAAAACTCACCGTTACGATGGTATTTCCCAGTCCTATATACTCGAAGACTATGCCGAAAGTGATGACGATGAGGAGAATCCTCACCCCTTTGGCGATGAAGTCGGCATATTTGATCCTGGCGTTCTCACAGGCAAGATAGATGATCCTGCCGAGGAAGTTGCTGAATATGATGCCGATGATAAGGATGACCAGCGAGACGATGATATTGGGCAGGGCCGAGGAGATCCTGGAAGCATACTCGGAGAACTGCGTGATCCCCATGTAATTGAGTCCGAAGGACAGGAAGAGGACGATGAATATCCAGTAGACGATCATGCTCAGGATAAGGGATGGCGGGCTTCTTATGCCGCCTTTCTCGAGGAAAGCGATGATCCCTGCATCCTGTGCCCATCTGTCAAATCTGAAGAGAACAAGCAGCTTGCCCAACAGCTTCTTGATGAACCAGCTTATGATAAAGCCCAGTATCATCACGATGACCATGACGATGATGCTGAGGAAGACCTCCTGAAAATTATCAAAAAGATCCAGGAACATATCCTGAAAAAACTTCATGATTTCCTGCATGCGAACATATTATGCAAAGTATTATGCCATGTCAATGGAAATTGGGGCCCATATTTTTTTGTTGACATTCCTCATTGATTCGTTTAGGAAATTGTAAAAATTGAAAGGAGGGATACTTCATGCCTGCAAAAGTCGATCAAGATTCCTGTACGGGCTGTGGCGCCTGTTCAGAGATCTGCCCTGCCGATGCGATCACCGTTGATGATGTGGCAAAGGTTGATGCCGAACTGTGCACCGAATGCGGTGCCTGTACAGAAGAATGTCCTGTGGAAGCTATTACTTTAGAAGAGTAATCTGGCCAACTTGACTCACAAATTATAAAAGGATGGGGTAAGCACCCCATCCTTTTATCGTATTTCCTCTTTGTAACTCTTTTCTTACAGTCCCTTCACCACGATCTCTGAAAGGTCCATGGCCTTCATGGTTTCGATCTTCTCTTTATCCTTGATGGCATCTTCCATCATGATAAGGCAGTACGGGCACGCCGTTACGACAGTATTTGCCTGAACGGCTATGGCCTCATCGATCCTGGCATGGTTGATCCGTTTGTGATGCTCTTCCATCCATATCCGGCCGCCGCCGCCGCCGCAGCAGAAGCTCTGGTTGTGGTTCCTGCCCATTTCCTCATACGCGCCTTTACGGACCTTGTCCACAACACTGCGGGGCGCATCAAAGATGCCATTCGCCCTGCCAAGATAACAGGGATCGTGGAAGGTCACTTTCCCTTCGAGCGCCGGGTTTATCTTGAGCTTCCCTTCGTTGATCAGCTTATTGATGAACTCTGACTGGTGGTACACTTCGAAGTTACCGCCCAACTGCGCGTATTCCTTTTTCAACGTGGTGTAGCAGTGAGGGCATGTGGTGATGATCTTTTTAATGCCGATCTCGTTGAGAAGTTCCACGTTGCCCTGGGCCATGCCGAGGTATTGTTCTTCGTTGCCGCACCGCCGTGCGGGATCACCGCAGCACATCTCGTCCGTACCGAGGATACCGAAATTGACGCCTGCCTGATCAAGTATTTTGGCGAAGGAACTCGCCACCTTTCTGTTCCTGTCATCAAGAGAGGCAACACAGCCGACCCAGTACAGGTAATCCACTTCCTGCTCCGCGGCGTTGCGGATCTCGAGGCCCTCGGTCCATCCCAGCCTTTCTTTCTTGCCCATTCCATAAGGGTTCGAATTCTTCTGGAGGTTCTTGAAGAGGAGCTTTGTTTCCGACGTGGTCTTGCTGAGCGTCAGAGTGAGGTAGCGCCTCATTTCTATGTTCTTGTCGAAGGTAGGGATAGACACGGGGCAGTTCACCTGGCAGGCAAGACAGGCGGTACAGGACCACAGGGTCTCTTCCTGGATGGTGGTATCGATGATGCCGTCTTCGTTCTTGATGCCGGCACAGGCGCGTTCCCATTCGCCCTTGAGGTCCTGGATGAATTGCTTCGGGGAGAGCGGTTTGTCGGTGTTATATGCCGGACAGAGGTCCTGACAGCGTCCGCACCGCGTACAGGCATCGAGGTCAAAGATCTGTCTCCAGGTAAAGCCCTCTATGCCGTTGACGCCAAACTCCTCGGCGTTCTCGAAATCCTCTATAGGTACCACGGCGCCCCTTGCACCCTCGGGTACGTCCTCAATTCCCCGGAACATCATATTCAGGGAGGATGTGATGATATGAAGCAGTCTGGAATAAACGATGTAGGCAAGAAGGCCGAAGGAAATGACCATGTGGAAATACCACAATATCTTGTGCGTTATTTCTATCGATTCCTTGGGCATGCCCGCAAATATGTAGGCTGTGATATAGCCCACGAAACTCCATTTCTCATAATCCGGCATTGAATGGGCGATTCTCGCGCCTTCGGCCAGGAATCCTGTTACGAGGACGACAAGTATCCAGACCAGCACTATGGCGTCGTCGGTCTTGTTGTCAAGCCGTGCCGGCTTCGTAACATAACGCCTGTAGATGGCCATCAGTATGCCAACGATGGCCATAAGGCCTGCCAGGTCGAGAAAGAATGACACGAGCAGGTAGAAACCGCCCTTCAGGAACTTCACCTTGAAGAAGAGGTCCGTGAAGTCCGCCTGGATCGCAACGAGGGCCGTCCCGACGCTGAGTATCAAAAATCCCCAGAAGATGAAGAAATGCATCCATCCCGGGAAGGCTTCGCGCAGGATCGATTTGTGAAAGATCCCGTTCGCGATGAAATACCCTATCCGTTCACCAAGCCTTTTTGTAAATTGAATAGGGGCAGGCTTTCCCATCTTCCACATGCCATAGCGCTTTTTCAACCCCACGATTAGAACGATAAAGGTAATGATCATGAACGCATAGCTGATCCACTGCGCACCAGTATCCTTTACGTTCCAGAAGATCTCCCTACCGATGTCCACCATAAACTGTGCCTCCTGAAGAATTTTTTGTATATTATCATTACAAAAGGCCAGTAAAATCAACAAAAATGTGACCGATTTCACGAACCCCCGGCCGGTCTTCGCTAAATCATGGCCTTTTCAGGCATAGACCTAATGTGGCATTTGATTGCGACGGGGTATCCAGAAGGAAATTTTCCTTGACATTTTTTCACCGCTTTTGGTATTTTAGACCTTAGTATACCATACAGTAAGGGGTTCTATGAAAAGAAGCTTGATTCTTCGCGCTCTGTGCTTGGGCATTTTATTTCTGGGATTACCTTTTCTCGTTAATGCTGTTCAGGTCAGCCACAAAGTTAAGCAGGGGGACAGCCTTTACAGGCTGGCGAAAAAATATCGCGTATCCGTCAGCCATCTCAAGAGCATGAACGGGCTTCGTTCAACAAAACTATCCCTCGGACAAACGATCATCATAAAGAAAGAACACGAGCGGGTCGCCATGATCGATTCCCGCAAACCGTCAACCGCGGCAATAAGGGCACAGGTACGGCAGGAGGAGCCGGCGCCGGTCATTTCCGAGAACGACTCCGAACTCATCGAGTACAAGGTGAAGCGTGGTGACACCCTCGACAAGATAGCAAGCCGCTTCAACGTCGAGAAGGAAGAACTGATCACGACGAATAGCCTCACGTCAAAAAAGAGGAGAAGGCTTTCTCCCGGACGAACCATTCTCATTCCCAGGAACATGGACGAGGAATACGACGACGATGACATCATCGCATTTAAGAGCACCGGTGGCATAAAACCCTGGAAGAGCAGTGATGAGAAGTATATGCTCGTCAAGGTCGCAAAGAGTTTCGTGGGTGCGCCATACAAATACGGCGGCAACACCCTGCGTGGACTCGACTGTTCCGCATATGTAAAAAAGATCTACGGGATCTTCGATGTCGAACTGCCAAGGAGCGCCCGCGAGCAGTACCGGGTAGGAAACAGGGTCACCAGGGAGGAACTCTCTGTGGGCGATCTCGTTTTCTTCAAAACAAGGCGCTATGCAAAATATCCCACCCACGTCGGTATCTTTATAGGCGATGGTAATTTCATCCACGCCTCTTCCGGGAAAGGACGCCTGGGAGTAAAGATAGACTCTCTGAGTTCGCAGTATTATTCCGGGGCTTTTATCGGCGGCACGCGCATCAAGGAAAGCACCGACACAACGGACAACCAACCTGAGGCAGCACAGCCCGTTGAAAGATACAGTAACAACTCCTGACATTCTCCCCGAAAAAGAATCATCAAGCTTTATTGAGTGTTGACACAACCGCTGTAACTGTGGTGAAATAGCAACCAGCAATGGCAAGAAAAAGAGAAAAAGAGATCATCCATCGGCCCGATATATTTGTCCAGGCTTTCGATTCGATTTCCATGTACATCAGGGAGAATACGAAACAGTGCCTCTATGGACTCGCCGCCTTTCTCATCATAGTGGCCGTCGTCGCGTCTTATATCGTTTATGCCAACTACCAGGACGAGAAGGTTCAGTACCAAATAACTCAGGGCATAATGGCCCTGGAAACCTACGGACAGACCCGGGCGGCCGGGGATATCGACAAGGCGGAGGGCATCTTTCAGAAGATTGCCGTCGGTGCAAGCGGGAAGTCCCGCTACGTTTCCAAGTTGTACCTCGCCAATATCAGCATGACCCGGGGCAAGCGCGAGGAGGCCCTGAAGCTCTACCAGGAAGTCTCGCGAGACTCATCAAACAAGGCCCTGACCTACCTGGCCGACAAAGCCATCACAACAATCGAAAAGAAGTGAGGAGTCAGGAGTAGAGCGCTTTCACCGGTTCGTACTTCGTTCCTTCCATGGCGGGATAGATGCCTGCCAGGACACCGATGACCATGCTGATGCCGAGGGCCAGGGGAATGTTCATGGAAAAGACCATGGGGAAACCCCCGATGATGTCGACGATTATGGTTATCAGGAACCCCGCCAAAATGCCGCAGATACCGCCTACCAGGGCCACGATGACCGATTCCGACAGGAACTGGATTATAATGTCCCGTTTCTTGGATCCTACGACCCGCCTGATGCCGATCTCCATCTTCCTCTCCGATATCGAAAGGAGCATGATGGCAAAGATCCCCAACCCGCCGATGAGGAAGGATACCGTTGAGGCGATAATGGTCAGGACCGAAACAAGCCGTATGCCTTCCTCCTGGGTCCTCAGTATGTCCTCCATGGAGAAGATGGAGAAATCGTCCTTTTGCTCCGGCTTCGTATTGTGGATCTTTCGGATAAAACCCCGGAGGCTCGACTTCATGCCGGTAAGGGAATAGCCATCCTGCACCTGCACATATATTCCTTTTATGTGATCAACGTTGCTGTAGCGGCGCATGAAAGCGTTCAGGGGGACATAGACCTGCAGGTCCTGATCCTGACCCGCAAAGTCCGTACCCTTTTCCTTCATAACGCCGACTATTTCGGTGGGGACGCGAAAAATGAGGATATTCTTCCCTATGGGGTCCTCGCCGGGGAAGAAGTTCTCAAAGACCTTGTACCCGATAACAGCCCTTTTCTCGGCATTTGCGTCTTCCTGGGCGGTAAAATACCTCCCCGCCGCCAGATCAACATTGCGTATATCGAAGACCTTGTCAGAGACCCCGGCTATGCTCACGGTAAGCGTACTGTCCTTGTACCGCGCGGGGTAGCTGATATCGTAATAGGGGACCACCTCGACAACACCGGGAAGGGATTCCTTTATAAGCTGGGCGTCCTTCAGCTTCAGTGTCTTTGATTCCGAGAACTGCCGGGTGCTCCTGCCCGCCGCAAAGACAAGGCCCGCCCGAACGATCACAAGGTTCTTGCCGAATTTCCCGATCTCCGACTCTATCTTCTTCTTCATGCCGTTGCTGATATTCCCGAAGGCCACCAGGCTCATGACAGCAAAGAGAATGCCCATGAGAGCAAGGGTCATCCTGCCTTTATGGACTACCAGGTTCTGAATGGCTATCCTGAGATAAAAGGAGACGGTGTATCTCATCCCCGGATCGCCTCTATCGGTTCTATTCTGCTCGCCCTTAACGCAGGCCTCAATCCCGACAAAAGACCCGTGAGAAAACTGAACAGAAGGGCAAAAACAACGACCTTGAAAGAGAACATCATGGGAATATCGAAAAGTTTCTCGAAGGTGCCCCCCAGTATGATACTGAGCAATATCCCGGCGATGCCCCCAATGAAGGTGATGAGGATCGATTCGAAAAGAAAGGAAAGGAGGATGCCTTTCCGTGTTGCGCCATAGGCCCTTCTGATGCCGATGTCTTTCTTGCGTTCCTGTATCGTGAGATAGAAAAGGTTCGCAAGAACGAAACCGCTCACAACAAGGGCCACGATCGATGCCGTTCCGAGAAAGAGGAGAAGCGATCCTGAGATCACCGTCACAAATGCAAGGATGTCCTTTGAACTCCTGATGGTGAAATCATCATCAAGGTTCCCTTTCAGGCCATGGCTGGCCCTGAGGACCGCCTGGATGTCCTCTATCGTACTATCAAGATCCCTGGAGGTCTTCACCCGTATCAAGCTCAAATATCGTTTTTCATTGACAATGCGCGAGGTCACCGTGGTCAACGGCATGATGATCCTGTCATCAACGTGCGGCCCGCCGATGCTTCCGCCTCGCTCTTGCAGAACGCCGATAACCTTTGTGGGAAGCTTGCCCACAAGGATCGTCTTTCCCAGGGCATCTTCGCCCTTGAAAAGCTCTTCATGCACCTTGGCCCCGATGACGCAGACCGCCTCCGCCCGGTCGTAGTCGTCGGCCGTGAAGACGGTCCCCGCCTGAAACCCCCAGGAAAACGATTCAAAATAGTTCGTTGTCGACCCTATCGCCTGGGTCTGCCAGTTCCTGTCCTTGTAGCGCATCATCACATTGCGCGCCGAGTATACCTCCATGACGTCGTAGATGCCTTCCACCCTGGCTACCAGATCGGCGTCCCGCACCTTGAGCGTGGTCATCCGTATCCTGGCGGCACGCTGCTTCTCGCCGCCGCCGAACACCATGATCGAATCCGGCCCCAGGGCCTCGAAGATATCATGGGCCTTCCTGTTGGCCCCGTCGATGGTGGTAATGATGATACAGATGGAGAGGATGCCCAGGGTGACCCCGGAGAATGAAAAGATGACCCTTCCCCGGTAATAGTAGAGGATCTTTACGACCTCTTCGATGAACTCTCTAATTTGTGATATCTTCTGAAATAGCGCCATCCTCTATCCTGACAAGGCGTTTTCCAAAGCTCGCAAGCTTGGGATCATGGGTCACGACGATGATAGTCTTGCCTTCGTCGTTAAGCATCTGGAAGAGATCCATGATCTCACCTCCCGTCTTCGAATCAAGGGCCCCCGTCGGTTCATCGGCAAGGATGAGCTCCGGGTCGTTGACGAGCGCCCGTGCAATGGCCACACGCTGTTGTTCCCCTCCGGAGAGCTGAGTCGGTTTGTTGTGTATCCGGTGTTCGAGGCCAAATCTCCCAAGGAGCATCTTTGCCTTGTCCCGGGGGTGCTTAATGTCTTTCCTGGAATAGACTATGGGTATGAGGACGTTCTCGATCGCGTCCAGGTAGGGAAGGAGGAAGAACTGCTGAAAGACAAAGCCTATGTAGCCGTTGCGCATATCGGCAAGCTTTTCGTCATCGAGACCGTCCACATTGGTATCGGCGAAGATATAATCGCCTGCGGTCTGCTTGTCGAGAAGGCCTATGATGTTCATGAGTGTCGTCTTGCCGGACCCGGAAACACCCATGAGGACAACGAATTCTCCCTTTGCGATGTTCAGATCGATGCCCTTGAGAATAGGCAGCTCCCTGTCCCCTATGAAATAGCTCTTAAAGATGTCTCTGAGAACGATCACTTTCAGTGGCCAACGTTGTTCCGCGGCTTCTTGGCAGCCGGCGCTACGGATGGGACGATCACCTCTTCCCCCTCGGCAAGTCCTGACGTTATCTCCGTATATCTCTGGTCCCGGATGCCGGGGGTGACCTCCTTTCGAACAGTCTTGCCCTTTGACCTCAGGTACACGACATTCTTTCTGTCCTCAAAGCGTATCGCTCCATTGGGCACAACGATCACGTTGGGCTTTTCCTCGACAATGATCCGGACATGGCTTGTCATTTCCGGCTTGAGGGTAAGGGCATCGTCAGGATCGATCTTGACGATGGCGAGGTAGTAGACAATATTCTCCTTGATCTCCGGCTGGGGATAGATGCGGTCGATGACGCCTTTGTATGCCTTGTCGCGATAGGCATCGACCCAGTACTCCACCTTGAGCCCGGGTTTCACCCTGCCGATGTCGGTTTCGTCCACGTATATCCACATCTCCAGCCTTGTGGGGTCAATGATGGTTATCAGGTTGGGAGCCGACAGGCCGGAGACTACCGTTTCCCCTTCCTGTGTCGCGACGGACGATATGTACCCCGATATGGGGGCGAAGATCCTGGTATAGCTATGGCTCACTTTGAGTGCGTTGAGTTTCTCCTGTGCCTCTCTTATCTTTGCCTTGCCGAGTTCGACCTGGGCGCGCGAGACATCGAGCTCACGCTTTGCCTTCTCCACGCTGTCCTTCGTGGTGTACTCTTTGACAAGAAGACGCTGCTCCCTTTGATAGTTCATCTGATTGTAGGCATCCTGAGCACGTTTTGCCTCGAGGTCCCTGCGCTGTTGTTCCACGGCGGCTTCGGAATTGCGGATATTCGCAAGGATCTCGCGGTCATCGATCTCCACAATGAGATCACCCTTCTTCACAAAATCCCCAACCTGGAATTTCAGCCTCTTCAGAGTCCCCGTCGCGCGGGTGCCGACCTTTACAATGGCGCCCACCTGGGCCTTGACGATGCCTGTCTGTTCGGTGGAATAGACGACGTTGGCGCGCTTCACCGTAAAAGGTTCGCCTTCCCTTTGCTTCTCACCTTTGCGGGTGGCGAAGAAAATGATGAGGACTATCACGCAGAGAGCCGCGACTGCATAGAGGATCTTCCTTTTCATCACCGGCGATCCTCGATGTAGGCCGCTTTCTCCAGATAGGCAAGCGAAACCTGCGCCCGGGAAAGTGAGCTGACGTAGTTCTCGTTGGCGGAAGCCAGGTCTTTTTCGCTCTGGAGAAGATTCAAGATGTCCCCCTTCCCTTCCATATATTCGCCATAGAGCTGCCTGAAGTTCGATGTCGCCTCCCGGACAAGCTCGCTGTACATCTTCACATTATGTATGCTCAATTCATAATCCTTGACCGCATTCGCTATATCGAGGCTGGTGGTCCTTTTGGTTTCCTCGAGCCGCTGGCGCGCGGCGTTGACGTCGCTCATGGCCCCCTGCACGTTATAGTACCGGCCGACCCCGTCAAAGAGGGGGAAGGTGAGGCTCAGGATAAAGGCGTCGCTTCTTCCGTCAGGGAAGAAGCGGCTGTCCTGCCTGGTTTGCCGAAGAGTGCTGTCTATCTTGGGAAACCAGGCACTCTTTCTCTCGTCGTACACTCTCATCAACCTGTCTATCTCCTTTTGCTGCACTATGATCTCAGGTTTCATGGTAAGAGCCCGGACGTTCAGACTCTTCAAGTCGGCGCTGAAAGAAGGAGCCGATAGATCTCCCTCCACATCGAAAGGATCCGGTGTCTGAACAATAACGATCGACCTGACCGATTCCAGGGACTTCTCATATTCCTTTTGGGCCCTTTGCAGGTCGATCTTCGTGTTGAGAAGCCGGACCTCAGCCTGGAGCAGCTCGCTCTTCTTCGCGACACCTTCTTCGTATCTTCCGCGGGTGAGATTATATATTTTCTGCGCTGCCTGCAGCGCTTCCCGCCTCTTCCCGACAATGGACTTCGCCCCAAGAGCGACATAGAAGGCGCTCTTGATATTGAAAAGCACATCTTCCCGAACACTCTTGAACCGTTCCCTTTCCCTTTCCCAGACTGAGAACGCGCCCTTTCGCCTGGCCCACCGCTCGCCGCCATCGAAGATCCGCCAGGAGACCGAACCTGTGAATGTATAGGCATCACGGGAATCCGCGGTATCCCGCAGGTTGCCCGTGTAGGTGCTTATCGGCGTCGAGGGAGACAGTGTCCTTATGTACGAGGAATCAAGGTTAACGGCCGGCAAAAAGGGGTCGATGGAAGATATATAGGAAAAGCGGGACCTTTTGACGAACTCTGCCTGTTCCTTCATGACATACGATTCACCGAGGCCGTTTCTTATCGCATCCTCAAGGGTGACTGAGAAACCCACCCCGGGGACAAGAAAGACCAGGAAGAAAAAACAGATGGCCCGCCGTGCAAGGATACGTCTCGACAAACGAATTTCCCTATGGATCATGTATCGATCTCGCGCACTTTTCCTGTCAAAAGTATCTCCAGAACCGCCGTAAGTCAAATCTTAGCATAATCACTCTTCTGCCACAATTGAAAGACATGGGGACACGCGA
>JAQVWF010000036.1 GCA_028698615.1 Syntrophorhabdaceae bacterium | reverse complement strand
CTTCCATTTTCACGACCTCAGGCACACCTTTGCCACGCGGCTCGTCCAGAACGGGGTGGACCTCTACAAGGTCAAGGAACTCCTTGGTCACAAGACGCTCGCCATGACCACCCGCTATGCCCACCATTATCCGGAAAGTCTCCGTGGTAGCGTGGAGGTCCTCGATACCTGCTACAGTTTTGCTACAATGGAGAGCAAGGGGGCGCACCGGTGAGAAAGACCACGAATCATATCCCTATGGTGGAAGTTCCGCGGCCGCGAGACACACTGGACAAACAATTCAATTTGCAGGGTCCCGTCCGGGGCAAAACCCTGCCCCAGCAATACATGGCTGGTTTCCGAAAAGGTGCTTCCACAGGGACCTTCGGAGGGAATTGCTACAATTTTGCTACAATTTGCAGTTCCGAGATTGACACGCTCACAGAAAACGTAATAATATCAAGCACGCGAGAGTGGCGGAACTGGCAGACGCACTGGACTTAGGATCCAGCGGGTTAAACCATAGGGGTTCAAGTCCCCTCTCTCGCATTGTATTGATTATCAAGGCTTTCCGGTTTGTTCTCATCTTCCTAGCCGTGGTTCCTGAACTCGATTATGCCTGGATCAGGACCGACGCTGGTTTTCTTCCCTTCTCCATATCACGGATATACATTAGCGGGATGATTTTTTATCGTAAGGGTTTCCATTGGCTTTGCGGTGCCGGTGACACAGTGTTGTCACCCTTTCATGATATATACCAGGCTAGGTCAAGGGCTGACCAGTGCATCCCATCTGGGGGATTAATATGCCGGACGACATTGGAGAAAGACATCGCGCCATTGCAGCAGAGACCCTCTTCGCCGCTGTGCGGTTCTCCAAGGAGGCTGCGCCAAATTCCGAGATGAGGATCCGGGCGGTGACCGAACTGCGTGCCTACAGCAGGGAGCATGCGGTCGTCAGGGAGCACTTGCGGGAACTCCTTGCGGACGACGATATCTTCACCCGCATCCTCGCTGCCGAAGCCCTTTCGGTGGCCGGCGCGTATCCAAAAGAGGCGGTGCCCATTCTGCAGACGTTTTTGGACTATGCAAGGAGGGAGGGTCTGGTCGACCATTACCAGACGTGGCTTGCCATGTGCTTTCTTGCCCTCACGCACTACGGGACCAAGGCGGTCACTACCTTCCGCAGCGTCCTGTCCTACATCTATCTGCAGGACAACGTCAGACTGAAGCTTGGCGCCGTGGAGGTGATCGCCCGATTCGCAAAGACCTCGAAGGCGAGCAGGATCTTGCTCCGCGGCCTCTGCAAGAGCAAGATGCCCGAGGTGAGGAAACGGGCAGGGCACATCGTGGAGAGCAAGGAGTTCAGGGAATATATGGGAGAGAAAGGATGGATGGCATGGCTAGCCTTAACGTCTTCAGGGCGGTGATCGAGCCCGGGGGTGAGGAGAGACTCCTCATAGACGGAACTGAAGTATACCCGGGTTTCCATATCGACTGGCGTACCCTTGTTGAGAGCATAGTCAACGACGGAGATCACGACTTCTATGTCTGCAGCTGCGGTGAACCTGGATGTGCCGGGATTTTCGTTCCTCAGGAAGTAAGGTATGAAAACAACCTGATCATATGGAAAGTGGTCGAACCCAAGCCGGAAGGAGAATACTGCTTCGACAGGGACCAGTACCTCGATACCCTTTATGAGGCCTTTGTTAGGGCGGACGGTTTCAAACAGGGGGAACGGGAGGATTTCAACATCGGCCCGTTCGGGTTCTATCTGGATACTTTCACAAAATGCCTGGCAAGACTGGCACAATGGCGTGAAATGAGAAGACAAGCGACGTCATGGGAAAAGATCGAGAAAAAGCATCCCTACAGGGATAGACCGGAGGAACGATGAACACATGCAAGATACTTACAACGTCAATCCTGGAAAGTGACGGCCCCCTGTTTGATTTCCTGGTAATTGACGAACCTTTCCCAGAGGAAATACTTTGGCCGAGCCCCGAGATATACGAAAGATTCCAGTTCCTTCAATTCGGCGAATACATCATGGAGAACATATTCAGGTGCTTTCATGTACGGGATATCTTCGATTATTATGACCTGAGCTATTACCGCGGCGAGGAAGATCTCGGGATGCTGATCAAGAACCTCGAAAGCGAGATGGAAAGCTTCTGTGCCTTGTCTACGGTGGCCCAATTCCGGCAGAGATTCCCATACACCTTCGACTACTATCTTACGGATGGAACGGTGGATGACGATAGGACGCTGTTTGTGAATCAGAGCTGGAGCGATATCCGCGATGATCTGGTGAAGATCCTGACCTGTATCCGGGATAAGGCTGTGGATTGCATCAAGACAGGAAAGGTGCTCGCAATAGTTGGAATATAGATGAGACTTGAAAGGGGGAAACATGGCACACCTTGTCGAAAGCATGATGTATGTAGGAAAAGAACCCTGGCACGGTCTGGGAAGAAGAATACCGGAAGGAAAGAGGGTCAGTATTCGTGAAGCCATCGTTGCGGCGGGGCTCGATTGGGAGGTGGAACTCAGGCACCTCTTTACGGAGGATCGTCGCGGCGAAAGAATCGGCATAGTCGACCAATACGCCGTATGCCGGCAAAAGGATGACACCGTGCTTGGTGTCGTCGGCCCCGACTACACCCCATTGCAGAACAGGGAGGTATTCGCATGTTTTCAGCCCTTTCTTGATACGGGAGATGTGACCCTGGAGACCGCCGGAAGTCTGAAAGGCGGGAGCATGGTTTGGGTTCTGGCAAAGATCAGGGCCGGAGAGATGACGGTCGGTGATGCGGATGACATAGCCCATTACATCCTTCTTTCCACCGCCCACGACGGTTCTCTTGCGGTACGGGTGGGATTCACGCCTATCCGGGTGGTATGTAACAACACGCTCTGCCTTGCCCATGAATCGCAAGCCAGTAAGCTGCTGCGGGCAAGACATACCCCACGCCTTATTGAGAACCTTGAATACATTCGGAAGATCATGGATCTCGCCAAGAGAGATTTCTACGCCGCCATCGAGCAATACAGGCTACTCTTAAAGAGAAAGATCGACAGGAATAACCTCGAAAGATACATAGAAATCGTTTTCTCCCTTCCCGACAAGGGCGGCAAGGAACTCATACCGAACATCGCCTATCTTTTCGATCAGGGCAGAGGCAGCGACATGGCTGGCCACACTTACTGGGGTGCCTATAACGCGGTTACCGAGTACCTCAACTACTTCCGGGGGAAGAATCAGGACAATACCCTGGGCAGCCTCTGGTATGGTGACAGCTCCCAGGTGAGCAGAAGAGCGCTCGATGTGGCGATCAAGATGGCGGCTTAGGGGGAATGCTTAAAATGGGCCCTTTTTAGGTGATTTCCCTTGAATTTCCAAGGCTGAAGGGGTAAAAGGTTGATGGGATATCATTGGCGGTTAATGCCGCTACCCATTCTTCATTAAATAAGTGAGAAGCTCTCCAGTTATTTCAACGTAGGTTAACATCTGAGCCTTCACACGGGTTAGGGGGTCTCAATGAAGTACTACGGCAACATGCATTACTACCCCAGCAAAACTTTCATCCGCTTTGTTGATCTGAACGTCGGGTCGGCGGTTCGGACATCAGGTCGGGCGTCTGAATGATCCGACTTGAAGACCTTCAGCCCAATGCAGTAGTATGCGGTCTCCTTCCTTCCTGTCTGGTGACGGTAGTCAGCGTCCAGTGGTATGGGACGGAGGCACTTGAACTGACATATAAAACAGCGGCGGGCAAGGTCGCTAACGAACTTCTGTATCGCGATGATGAATCGCGGCTTGAGCTTGCAGAACAAGGTCGGCCATGGAGTTTCGATGGGGATGGTGCCCAGTTCCGCCTTGTCTCCGAGGCGCACCGTATCCGCCTTGCCTACCTTTTCGACCCCGTACTCGCCGTTCATACGTCGATTGTTGACCCACTGCCCCATCAGATCACGGCTGTATATGAGGCTATGCTCCCGCGGCAACCCTTGCGCTTCCTCCTTGCCGACGATCCGGGAGCAGGCAAGACCATCATGGCGGGCCTGCTTATCAAGGAACTAATTGCCCGTGGTGATCTTCAGCGCTGTCTCATCGTCTGCCCTGGCAGCCTCGCCGAACAGTGGCAGGACGAATTGTACCGCCGATTCCACCTACCCTTTGAGATTCTCACAAACGACAAACTCGAATCCGCACATACCGGAAACTGGTTCATTGAGACCAATCTGGTCATCGCCCGCCTTGACAAGCTCTCGCGTAATGAGGACGTGCAGCAAAAGCTCCGGGCACCGGATTGCCGCTGGGACCTTGTGGTCTGCGATGAGGCACACAAGATGTCGGCAACGGTCTTCGGCACTGAAACGAAGTACACAAAGCGGTATCGGCTCGGTCAGCTTCTTTCGACGCTCACACGGCACTTCCTTCTTATGACGGCGACACCACATAATGGCAAGGAGACTGACTTTCAGCTCTTCATGGCACTTCTCGATGGCGACCGTTTCGAGGGCCGTTTCCGTGATGGTGTCCATACAACCGACGTTTCTGACCTGATGCGCCGCATGGTGAAGGAGAGCCTGCTCAAGTTCGATGGCACACCGCTTTTCCCCGAACGTATCGCCTATACCGCACCCTATAAGCTCTCTGATGCGGAAGCCCAACTCTATAAGGCAGTCACCGACTACGTCCGAGAAGAGTTCAATCGCGCTGAGGCCCTTGAGAACGACAAGCGCGCAGGCACTGTCGGTTTTGCTCTCACCATTCTGCAGCGGAGGCTCGCTTCCTCCCCCGAGGCAATCTACCAGTCATTGAAGCGCCGCAGGGAACGCTTGGAGAAGAAGCTGCGCGAGATGGAAGTGCTCCATCGTGCAGGTCAGACCGCTCCATCGGTCCCTGCAAATGCATTTTCGGTCTTGGACGCGGAAGATGTTGAGGACCTAGAAGACGCACCCGATAACGAGGTTAAGGCCGCCGAGGAGGAGATTCTTGATCAGGCAACAGCCGCACGGTCCATCGCAGAGCTGAAGTCCGAGATCGAGACCCTCAGTGGCCTGGAAGCACTGGCCCTCGCTGTTCGACGAAGCGGCACGGATACCAAGTGGCGCGAGTTGGCAAGCCTTCTCAGCGCGATCTTCAGTACTACCACAGGCGACGGAACCGGATCGGCCATCACACAGAGCAATGGCAAGACACCGCGGCCCGTATCCTCACCCCACCAGAAGCTCGTTCTCTTTACCGAGCACCGCGACACACTGAACTATCTCGAAGCCCGGATTACCACCCTGCTTGGCCGAAAGGAATCTGTGGTCCTCATTCACGGGGGTATGGGCCGCGAGGAGCGCATGAAGATGCAGGAGTCGTTCAAGTACGACCCTGAGGTCCAGGTACTGCTGGCAACGGATGCCGCAGGTGAGGGTATCAACCTCCAGCGTGCTCACCTGATGGTGAACTATGACCTGCCGTGGAATCCTAACCGTCTCGAGCAGCGCTTTGGCCGTATCCACCGTATCGGACAGACCGAGGTATGCCACCTCTGGAACCTGGTGGCCGAAGAGACCCGCGAAGGCGATGTGTACCATAAGCTCCTCGATAAGTTGGAACAGGCCCGCCAGTCCCTCGGTGGACAGGTGTTCGACGTCCTTGGTAAGCTCCAGTTCGAGGGTATGCCGCTGCGTGATCTTCTGATCCAGGCGATCCGCTACGGTGACCAGCCCGAAGTTCGGGCCCGTCTGACAACGGTTGTGGAGAACGCACTCGATCGCGGCCAGCTCCAGACACTGCTCGAAGACCGCGCCCTTGTCCGGGATGCCATGGACGCAAGCGGTGTCAACCGGGTCCGTGAGGATATGGAACGCGCCGAGGCCCGCCGGTTGCAGCCTCACTATATCGAATCCTTTTTCCTCGAGGCCTTCCGCCTCCTGGGTGGATCGTCGAAAACTCGTGAGCCTCGCCGTTACGAGGTCAAACACGTGCCCGCCGCTGTGCGCAACCGTGATAGGCTGATTGGTGTCGGCGAACCTGTTTTGCCACGATATGAGCGCATAGCCTTCGAGAAGTCGCTGGTAGCCCCTCAGGGACAGGTGCTGGCAGCCTTTATCTGCCCGGGCCATCCACTGCTCGACTCGGTCATTGATCTGACCATTGAGCGCAACAGGGATCTCCTGAAGCGCGGTGCAGTGCTTGTGGACGAACGTGATACCGGCAGCCAGCCACGGGTGCTGTTCTATCTTGAACATACGATACAGGATGCCAGCCTCACCCGCTCCGGCGAACGCCGAATCATCTCCAAGAGGATGTTCTATATCGAACTCAACGCCGACGGTATGACGCGCCACGCCCACTATGCCCCCTACCTCGACTACCGGCCACTCGATGCGAGTGAACCGGATATAGAGACGCTCATTAACAGGCCCGAGTGTGTCTGGATCACCCGCGACCTCGAACCGAAGGCCCAGGGCCACGCAGTGGCGGACATCGTACCGGAACACCTGAAAGAGGTCCGGGAACACAGGCTCTCTCTCATTGCCAAGACCGAAGCAGCGGTAAAGGACCGTCTCACCAAGGAGATCACCTATTGGGACCACCGGGCCGAGGAGCTCAAGCTCCAGGAACAAGCGGGGAAACAAAATGACCGGCTCAACTCGGGAGAGGCCCGCAAGCGTGCAGATCTCCTGCAAGGACGTCTGCAGAAACGACTGGCGGACCTCAAACTGGAAGCCCAAATATCGCCCCTGCCGCCCGTGGTGCTAGGAGGCCTGTTAGTTGTGCCCATAGGCCTGCTGAAATCTATTAAGGGAGATACCGGCACGATAGCTGCGTCCCCGGCAGATACCCAGGCAGCGGCAGCGAAAGCCCGGGCAATCGTCATGGAGGTTGAGCGTAACTTGGGCTTCGAGCCGACAGACCGGGAGTTCGATAAGCTCGGTTACGATATTGAGAGCCGCGTAAGGGGAACCGGCAAGCTACGCTTTATCGAAGTAAAGGGCCGCGTCACGGGCGCGCCGACTGTCACCGTGACCCGCAATGAGATCCTGTACTCTCTCAATAAGCCCGACGATTATATTCTCGCCATCGTAGAGTTTCTCGACAGCGACTCTCACCGTGTCCATTATGTACGTCAGCCTTTCCAGAGGGAGCCGGACTTCGGGGTTACGAGCGTCAACTACGATTTCGCTGAGTTGTTGGCAAAAGCGGAAGAATCTCGATGAATGATGTACCTCAGTTCTTCGCGGAGATACGCCAGCGTGCTTCTCAACGCTGGGACCAATTGGAGGCAGATCCCGAGTTAGCGGGGCCCTGGCACCAGCTTTTCAAGCAAGTTCAAAGTCCGAGGCACATCCTGTCGGAGCTTCTTCAGAACGCTGATGATGCAAGAGCGACAGAAGCGTCAGTTCGTATTGAGGATCGCGTATTTATCTTCGAGCACAATGGTGATGATTTCACAAAAGAGCATTTTGCATCACTCTGCCGCTTTGGTTATTCCAACAAACGTTCTCTGCATACCATTGGTTTTCGTGGTATTGGGTTCAAAAGTACTTTCAGTCTCGGTGATACCGTCGAGCTTTATACGCCGACTCTTTCGGTTTCTTTTGATCGAAAAAGGTTTACCGAACCTAGATGGATGGATCAAGGCTACGAAACCAAAGGAAAAACATGGGTTCGTGTCACCATAAGCGATGAGCACCGTCAGAATGAGGTTGAGAAGAATCTTCAGGAATGGCTGGCAAGCCCATTGTCGCTTCTTTTCTTCAGGAATATTCGTTGCCTGCGTGTTGGGCCTCAAGAGGTACATTGGGGGAGCTTTGGCCCAGGTCCCGTTCCTGATACTGAATGGATAGCGCTGCACGATGGTCCAGATCGAGCATATCTCATCGCGCGATCCAAGGAGGAATATTTTCCAACCGACGCGCTTGCAGAAATTGCACAAGAACGGTTGCTTGGGGATGATCAGGGATCAGACTTTCCGCCCTGCAAGGTTGAAATTGTCCTTGGAATAAAGGGTCGCCTTTACGTCGTCCTACCCACTGGCGTGGAAACAAAGCTCCCTTTCGCCTGCAATGCACCATTTATCCAAGATCCAGCCCGCCTCAAGATCAAGGACGTGGAAACCTCGCCCACAAATAGGTGGCTTCTTAAACGGATTGGATCGCTGGCGGCATCCATCATGCTGCAATGGTTGGAACAGAATGACACAAGTCTTGTTGATAGATCTGAGGCCTATGGGTTTTTTCCTGATGTGGATCGTAACGATAATACCCTGGAGGGGGTGTGTGCTACAACCGTAGAAAAGACGTTCGATGCCGCAATAGAAGGGAAAGCTTTCCTACTGACAGATTTTGGAGATCTTACGCCAGCAGGTCAAAGCGTTATCATACCTGAAGTGTTGTTTGATGTTTGGCCCGCCGAGGAAGCATCTCTTCTTCTCGATGAAGCGGGCCGACCCCCACTCTCTCGGCACCTTTCAGGAATCAATAAGGAAAAGCTGGTTAACTGGAAACTCACCGAAGAGATAAATAGGGGCCATGTTCTCAGAACTCTCCAGAGAAAGCATTTGCCAAAACCAAAATCTTGGCATGCCTTGCTAAGACTCTGGGCCTATGTTTCACCTGTTATTGTTCAGTATAGTTTTGATGACGCAGACAGGAAGAAAGTCCGAATCATTCCCGTTCAGGGCAAGGACGTGCTTTATTCGGCCAATGAAGTCGTGCGTCTGGGAGAGAAGAAGCTACTGCAATCTGATATGGACTGGGATTTTCTCGCCGCGCACCTTTTGGTACTGAATCAAAATTGGCCTCGGTTTCTTGCAGAACGGTACCGCGATGCAGAGGAGCGTCAAGATAACAGCCTTCGAACCGATATTAACGCGGCTAATGCCATCCTCAAAGCAATCGACCTCGAACAAACGAGTGATGTTACAGCAACTATAGAACGGGTCGCAATGAAGTTTTTTGCCAAGGAACCAGTTTCATTGGGCGATTGCATTCGGTTCGCTCAGATCGCGGCTAAGCTTAATGCGAATACTGGCAAATTGTTCCGGTTTGTTACGCAGAATGGTACTCCCCATTCAACGGATCAAGTTTTGCTTTTCGATAATGATGGAACCTTGGAGACACTATTTCGCAAGAGCTGGCGCGAGGAACACTTGCTCCACAGTGATTATTCAAAATCTTACGATTCATGCAATCGGGATGAATGGATGCGGTGGATATATTCGGGTCGTGCACGACTCTATTCCTTCGTACTACCCATTCGGAAGTTCTCACACTACTGGAGCCGCAAACAGCTTGAGGTTGATCTTCGTAAACGTGGTTTGACTGACACTGTCCATTATGCGTATACATATGATAGTTTTAGGATTGAAGACTGGGATTTCGACAACAGTATTTGGGACCATTGGGTAGATTTGGCGACAAAGGATACGAATGTATGGAGCCAAGTTGGCGAACTAATTCTCACCCAATCGGTAAGATCAAAAGCACAGAGCGCTGAAGCTTACCAGAGAGCATCAAATGGCTACGAGCGCAGAATTGCCTCTGGTTTGCTCCCAACCTGGGTCCTGAGGCTGCGCGATGTCCCATGTCTGCCGGACACAAGGGGGTTCTACCGAAAACCAACCGACCTTCTACGACGAACACCGGAAACAGAGTCAGTCATCGACGTCGAAGCATTTATTCATAGTCGGTTGGACACAGAAGCCACCCGGCCGCTGCTCAAATTGCTCGGCGTCTCTGAGACGCCTACGAGTCCAGACCGTCTGCTGAACCGGCTAAGAGCACTGGCAATGGCAGACAAGCCACCTGTTCATGAGGTCGATAAATGGTATATCCGTCTTGATCAAATGATTGAGACCTGCTCTACGACTGCTCTTGCGGAAATTAAAAAGGTTTTCAGCGAAGAGGAGATCATACTTACCGAGAACTCGGGGTGGTCCAGAGTATCCGGCGTATTTTTGTCCTTAAACGAAGACGATGTGCCCGGTGCGGCGGTAATTCGGGACTCCGTCCGTGACCTGTCAATATGGGCAAAGGTCGGTGTTGCCGAGCGCCCCACGCCTGATATGGCCATCCAATGGTTAAAGGAATTGGATTCTGGAACTGTACTTTCCCAAGATGACGCCCGGCGTGTGAAAGCTTTGCTTCCGCGCCATTCTGAGCGTGTTTGGAGCGAGTGCAGTCACTGGCTCAACCTGGCGGGTGAATGGGTGCCAACTGGCACACTCGATTTTGCGCTGACCATGCAAACCTTGGTTCCTTGGAGTCACCTCCACGAGTGGGTAAAGCAGAAAACGGCTGATTTTCAGCGGCTACCGGTAGAAATAGCTGGAGCAGGCCCGTTCAACAGTCTGGTATCTCTCGCGAGTCAAATAGAAGATAGATTCAAGATCAGTCCATATTTTCTTAAGAATCCGGAACGCAAACCCTGGCTGAACCAGTTTGGCATCGATCTTCGCCGTATCGAGCTTGATGGCACAGCGGGAACGGTCCGTATCAAGGAGTTGGCTGCCGAATTGGCGGAGACCGATTGGCAGACCTCATCGGAACTTGAAATCGTTCCCTACGTTAACGGGATCCCGGCTGGAACCGCGAGGCGTGCCGAGGTTGTTTGGCTTAACAGGGTTCTTTATGTCGACATTCTTCCAAATGCCAAGCTGGCGCGTCTTGTCCCGGATACATTAGGAAAGATTTTTGGCCGGTCTGATGTCACGGCGGCCCTCAACTACTGTTTCAACAGGACACGTGAAGATGTGACAGAGTATCTCACGGAAAACTTCAAACTAGCACCGCGCGAGGCAACTGAGTCCTCGACCGGCGAATCCGTCTCAGAAGCAGAGGCGTATATTCCAACAGATACCGGTGAGCCCGTCCCACCTCCATCCGGTGAAACAGGCGTCGAACATGAAAGGATGAAAGACATCGGCGAAGCTGATGCTGTGTCTCAGTCCGAGAGTGAAGACGAGCATTCCCTTGAAGACAGTGGAGAGAATATAGGCGAGACGGACAGAAAAAACAGAACGCACTCTAAGGAAACACCTGGTTCCAAACCGGCAAAACCAAGCATCATCGAGCGTTTCGCACAAAGCCGTGGCTTCATAAAAGAAGGAGATGACCGGTTTTATCATGCTGACGGCAGTTGGATTGCCAAGACGCATGGTGATCATAGATTCCCATGGGCTAGACGAACAAGCACTGGTGAACTTGTTTGTTACTACTGGTCAAGAGATCACTGTCTGGAGCAGGGACCGCTTCAGGTAGAGGCAGACATATGGGGAATGGTGGACAACCATCCTAAAACCCATGCATTTATTCTTTCAGACAGGCAAGGCAATCCCAAGGAGATAACGGGCGACCGACTGCGATCCATGTGCACTGACGGCAAGATTGCTCTTTACCCGGCAACATACAGGTTGGTATATAGAAATGACGATGAAGAATAATCCTAAGAAAAAGCTCATCGAGGTCGCACTTCCACTAGATGCAATAAACAAGGCCTCTGCACGGGAAAAATCTATCCGCCATGGCCATCCATCCACCTTGCATCTGTGGTGGGCGCGGAGGCCCTTGGCGGCGGCGCGGGCGGTGATCTTTGCGCAGATGGTGGACGACCCGTCCGGATACATAGAAACCCTCATGAGTGATCCGAACAAGAAACGGGTGGCTACCAAGGAACTCAGCAAACGAAAAAGTGCTTGGGAAGAGCGCAAGCTCAGATATGATGAGGCCCGTCCGCAAGACGATCAATCAGCGCCTGATCCGGGCCCGGAACCCACGCTTGAGGGGTGTATCGCGGATATCGAACGGGAACGGTTGTTCCGTATCATAGAGGACCTCGTCTTGTGGGAGAACACCACCAACGAAGGAGTACTGCAGAGAGCCCGTGATGAGATCTGGCAGAGTTGGCGACGGGCCTGTGCGGAAAATGCTGACCACCCGAGAGCAAAGGAGTTATTCGACCGTTATAAGTTACCCGCTTTCCACGACCCTTTTGCCGGAGGCGGAGCGCTGCCGCTTGAGGCACAGCGACTCGGACTGGAGAGTTACGCAAGTGATCTCAACCCGGTGGCCGTGCTGATCAACAAGGCGATGATTGAGATACCACCAAGGTTTGTCGGTAAACCGCCGGTAAACCCGGAGGCGAGAAGGGATAAAGAGCTTTTCAATAAGACATGGAATGGTGCCCATGGTCTCGCGGAAGACGTGCGCTACTATGGAAAATTGATGCACGACGAGGCCGAAAAACGTATCGGTGATCTTTACCCCAAAATTGAGGTAACGGCTCAGATGGCGAAGGAACGACCGGATCTGAAGAGATATGTGGGTAAGAGACTCACTGTCATCGCATGGCTCTGGGCACGTACGGTGAAGAGTCCCAATCCCGCTTTTTCCAATGTAGATGTGCCACTGGCTTCTACCTTTATGCTATCCACCAAGACGGGTAAAGAGGCCTACGTCGAACCAGTGATCGAGAACGGAGGATACCGCTTTGCGGTGAAGGTAGGTAAACCGAAGGATCTAGACACAGTGAAGAACGGTACTAAGCTAGGGCGAGGTGCGAACTTCAAATGCCTGATGTCACGGGTGCCAATGTCATCGGATTACATCTATTCCGAGGCTAACGGCGGTGGCATGGGAGCACGCCTAATGGCAATCGTTGTCAAGGGTAAACGCGCTCGGGTCTATATCGCGCCGATACCTGAAATGGAAGACATCTTGCTGAAGGCAAAACCAACATGGATGCCTGAAGTCCCAATGCCGGCAAACCCGCGTTGGTTTTCGCCGCCGCTCTACGGCCTAAAGACGTACGGTGACCTCTTCACTCCTCGCCAACTCGTGGCGCTTACAACCTTCTCCGACCTAGTGCGAGAGGTGCGTGAGCAAATTGGACTTGATGCTGTCGCCGCTGGCTTACCGGACGATCACGTGCCCTTACGCGATGGGGGCCGGGGTGGTGCCGCGTACGCGGAAGCAGTAAGTACTTACCTTGCCCTCACCGTTAGCAGACAAGCCAATCGCACTTGCACAATTTCATTTTGGGATAACACAAGCCAAAAAATCCAGCAAGCCTTTGGCAGACAGGCGCTACCGATGACTTGGGATTTTTGTGAGTCCAATCCGTTCAGCGATTCAAGTGGTAATTGGCTCGGTCAACTGAAGTTCCCGGCAGAATGCGTCGACGTGTCACTTACCCGAGTACCCGGGTTCGCTCTCCAGCAAGATGCCCAGCAACAGATATTTTCGACCGATAAAATCGTATCAACGGATCCTCCCTATTATGACAATATCGGCTATGCTGATTTGTCGGACTTCTTCTATATCTGGCTACGTCGCTCGCTGCACGATGTCTTTCCCGACATGTTTGCTACTGTTGCCGTGCCGAAGGCGGAGGAACTGGTCGCCACGCCGTACCGCCATGGTAGCAAAGAAAAGGCTGAGACCTTTTTTCTAAATGGTATGACAAAGGCAATGCACCGGCTTGCTGAGCAGTGTCACCCAGCCTTTCCTGTCACCATTTATTACGCCTTTAAGCAGTCTGAGAATGATGGTGTGAACGGTGTCACAAGTACCGGTTGGGAGACATTTATTGATGCAGTGATTCGGGCCGGCTTTGCTATTACGGGTACATGGCCGATACGGACGGAGTTGACGGGAAACCTCAAGAAAAAGGTAAGCGCCCTTGCCTCAAGCATCATTCTCGTCTGCCATAAACGCATGGTAGATGCGCCTACAGCCACCCGTCGCGACTTAATCTCCACGCTTAAATCAGAACTCCCCGAAGCCCTTGCTCATCTCCAGCGTGGCAATATTGCTCCGGTGGATTTGGCACAAGCAGCCATCGGACCAGGCATGGCGGTCTACACTCAGTATTCAAGAGTACTCGACGCAGAGGGTAAGCCTCTCACTGTGCGCGAGGCACTGGCTTTAATCAATCAGACCCTCGACGAAGTACTGGCCGAGCAAGAAGGTGATTTCGACGCTGACAGCCGCTGGGCCTTGGCGTGGTTCGAGCAGTCGGGATTTGCCGAGGGTGAGTATGGCGTTGCCGAGACACTTTCTAAAGCCAAGAACACGAGCATACGAAGCATGGCTCAGGATGGCATCCTTACCGCGAAAGGTGGTAAGGTGCAGTTGTTAAGATCCAATGAACTCTCTGTCGACTGGAACCCAGCGAATGACCAGCGAATAACAGCTTGGGAGATGGTACATCAGCTCATACAAGCGCTCGAATCTGGCGGCGAACCTGCGGCAGCAACCCTAGTTGCAAGGCTGGGGTCGAAGGCCGAGATTGCTCGCGAGTTGGCCTATCGGTTATACATAATATGCGAGCGCAAGAAGCGGACAGCCGAGGCGCTCTCCTACAACGGTCTTGTTCAAAGTTGGCCGGAGATCAGCCGTTTGGCACGTGATTCCGACAGCTCCTCGGGAACACAAGGCCCACTATTTGAAAGGAACGAGGAATAGTCTATGGCCATGACCAATTATGATCGTGCAGGTAAAGCACTTAGTCTGTTGAAGGATGGCCTGCGACCTTTTGTCGAACGAGAAATGAAAGTACAGTATCAGCAGGGTTGGCTTGAAGAGGTAAAAACGTATCTCCCTCCGCAACAGATGGGTCTTGCCGGGATGAAGATCGACCCCTTAGGGGATATCGCCACAATTTTTCTCGTAATGTGGAACCAATGGAACTCGGTCTTTCGCAAGACCCTCGGACAGACTGAGCGAACGTTGGTAAGCGAATTACGTGACTACCGCAACAGATGGGCACACCAGGAGTCCTTTTCCAGTGACGATACTTATCGCGTTCTAGATTCAGCAGGACGCCTCCTAAACGCCGTATCCGCGCCACAGGGCGAAGAGATAGAAAAGATGAAGATGGAACTCCTGAGGCTGCGCTTCGATGAGCAGGTACGCGGTGAGAAGCGAAAGAGCGCAGGCACCGCCATCGAGAGTGCGGCAACAGGCAATCTCAAGCCTTGGCGTGAAGTGGTCAACCCCCACAAGGATGTAGCCAGCGGACGATACCAGCAGGCCGAATTTGCTGCCGATCTCTGGCAGGTCCATCTGGGCGAGGGTACGGACGAGTACCGGGACCCAGCAGAGTTCTTCCGCCGTACCTATCTCACTGAGAGTCTGCAAAGGATGCTCGTTGGCGCCGTCCTGCGCCTCTCCGGAAAGGGCAGTGACCCGGTGGTGCAACTCCAAACCAACTTTGGCGGCGGTAAGACGCACTCCATGCTGGCACTTTACCACCTATTCTCCGGTATCTCTCCCACGGGACTCTCTGGTATCGACGCGGTCATGCAGGAAGCCAGTGCAAATACATTGCCGTCCGTCCGACGCGTCGTGCTAGTTGGCAACAAGATCTCCCCGGGCAACCCCGTCATAAAGCAGGACGGTACTGTGGTGCGTACACTCTGGGGAGAGCTTGCCTGGCAGCTCGGCGGCAGGAAGGCCTATAACCGCATTGCCGCAGACGACGAAAAAGCCACCAGCCCCGGTGATGTCCTGCGCGAACTGTTCATCGAGTACGGGCCGTGCCTTATCCTGATTGACGAATGGGTAGCCTATGCCCGCCAACTCCACGACCAGAGCGATCTTCCCGCGGGCAGCTTCGAGACACAGTTCACCTTTGCCCAAGTGCTCACAGAATCGACGAAGCTCGCCAACAATTGTCTTCTCATAATCAGCCTTCCGGCCTCAGACACCTCGGGATCGCCGCACGCGCAGGCAGACGATGCGGAGGTAGGCGGCCAGCGTGGTCGTGAGGCACTTGACCGGCTCCGCAACGTCGTGGGGAGAGTGGAGTCTTCGTGGCGTCCAGCCAGTGCCGAGGAAGGTTTTGAAATTGTCAGGCGGCGACTGTTCGAGCCCATGTCTGATCCGGCACAGTTCAAGGACCGCGACGTGGTAGCCCGGGCTTTCGCAGACCTCTACCGGACGCAGCAGGCCGAGTTCCCACCAGAGTGCCGCGACGCAGACTACGAGAAACGCATCAAAGCGGCCTACCCGATCCATCCCGAGATCTTTGACCGGCTCTATACCGATTGGTCGACTCTGGCAAAGTTCCAGCGCACGCGGGGGGTGTTGCGGCTCATGGCGGCGGTGATCCACAGCTTATGGGAAAAGGGAGACAAGAATCCGCTCATCTTGCCGGCCAACATCTCCATCGATGACACGCGGGTCCAGTTTGAGTTGACACGTTACCTTTCTGACAACTGGGTACCGGTAATTGAAAAGGACGTCGACGGTCCGAACTCCCTGCCGTTGAGGCTGGATGGCGAGTTACCGAACCTCGGTAAGTTCGCTGCCTGCAGGCGCGTGGCCCGTGCCATCTACATGGGATCTGCCCCCCTCACATCTGCTGCACACCGTGGACTTGAAGATCGGCAGGTGAAGCTAGGTTGCGTGATGCCGGGTGAATCACCAGCAATATTCGGAGATGCCCTCCGAAGGCTTGCCGGTTCGGCCACCTTTCTCTACCAGGATGGCCCACGGTACTGGTACTCAACTCAACCTACGGTCACCAAGCTCGCCGAAGATCGTGCCGAGCAACTAAGGCGTGATCCCGACAAGGTCGTACAGGAGTTGGATGGGCGCCTACGGAAGGACCTGGAGCGTAAGGGGGACTTTAACCGAATCCACCCCATGCCGCAGTCGGGGCAGGACGTGCCCGATGATCTCGACACACGGTTGGTCGTGCTGGGGGTCGATCACCCCTACACCAAGGAACCAGGAAACCCGGCCGAATCTGCGGCGAAAGCGATACTTGAGTCCCGCGGCAACGCACCCCGGCTGTATCGCAATACCCTTGTATTCTTGGCAGCCGACAAGACACGCTTGCAGGACCTTGACGAGGCAGTTCGGAGATACATTGCATGGGAGTCGATCCTCACAGAAAAAGTCACACTCAATCTCGACCCGCAACAGGTCAAACAGGCCGAGACCCAGAAGGCGGCGGCTGATGGTGCCGTGACAGCACGCCTGCCGGAAACATACCAGTGGCTTCTGGCACCAACACAGAAGACGCCGCAGGTGGCGGTAGAGTGGCAGGCCGTGAGGCTTTCAGGCCAAGATGCGCTTGCCGTTAGGGCAAGCAAGAAGCTCAAGAACGATGAATTACTTATCACCAGTTTTGGCGCCACGCGGCTGCGAATGGAACTGGATAAAATACCCCTGTGGCGCGGGGACCATGTGACGATAAAGCAACTTGTCGAAGACTTTGCTCGCTATGTCTACCTCCCTCGGCTCAAGGACCCATCGGTCCTGCTCGGTGCCGTTACCGATGGTTTGGGCCTAATGTTGTGGTACCATGATTCTTTTGCCTATGCCGAAGGCTTCGACGAAACCGCCGGTCGCTACCTCGGCCTGCGCGGCGGGCAACCCGTAAACCTTGCAGACGGCAACGTCCCAGGACTGCTCGTTAAACCAGATATAGCCTTAAAACAGATCAATGATGAGAAACCGACCGAAGGTGGTCAACCCGCTGATCCTACTGCCGGCGGCGAAGGGCCTATGAAGCCCGAAGGGGACACTGGTCCTACCGGCACACCTCCGGGCGAGCCTGTGGTTCCAAATGTAAAACGCTTCCATGGCACGGTCACCCTCGATGCTACCCGTGTCGGTAGAGATGCCAGTCGCATCGCCGATGAGGTCATAGCGCACCTCTCCGGTTTGGTTGGCGCCAAAGTAACGGTTACGCTCGAGGTGGAGGCCGAGGTGCCGGCAGGTGTACCGGACAATGTGGTCCGTACGGTCACTGAGAATAGCCGAACATTGAAATTCACGAGCCAGGGATTTGAGAAAGAATAACAGATTAATGCAATTGTCACACATACGAAATTATCAAGAGGAGGTTGGCTCAATGTCTTTAGAGACCGAAATAATAGAAGCTAGGAAGACCATATTTACAGATGGTTACGATATGTCTTTTGGTGAAGTAATGAATCTGTATAAGGATAAAGAACTAATCATAAATCCAGATTTTCAACGTCTTTTCCGTTGGGATATTTCTCGAAAGACTCGGTTTGTAGAATCTCTTTTACTCGGAATTCCTATTCCTCCCATTTTTGTTTTTCAAAACGAGGACGGAGTCTGGGAGCTTATTGACGGGCTTCAGCGGCTATCTACCGTTTTTGAATTTGCTGGAGTCTTGTGGGACGCTGACGGAAATTTAAAGGCGCCTTCCGTTTTAGAAGGGACGAAGTACCTTCCCGATCTCAGTAATAGACGGTGGGAACAATCTACCCAAGAGAAAGATGATAGTATTGGAAAGAATCAACAATTGCAAATTAAGCGTGCACGAATACGGGTTGAAATTCTCAAACAGGGAAGTGATCCTAAAGCTAAATATGAGCTATTTCAAAGACTTAATACTGGTGGCGCCGAGCTGTCGGAACAGGAAGTGCGAAATTGTATAGCTGTTATGCTTAATAAAACATTTTATAGCTGGCTTCTTAATTGCGCCGCGAATGAAAATTTCTTGAAAACTATTGATCAAACAGAGACGGCAAAAAATAAACAGGCAGCAGTGGAATTGGCTTTACGATTCTTTGCGTTTCGCAATGTTCCCTATCAGCCTGGATTGGATGTCCACGAATACCTAGATGACGCGATGATTAAAATGGCTACAAACGAAGCTTTTCCGGCTGATGCGGAGAAGAATGTGTTTGAACGCACATTCAAAAATTTGCGTAGGGCAATGGGTAATAAAGCGTTCAAAAAATGGGATAGGGATGATTTCCGCGGTATGTTTCTAATGTCTGTTTTTGAAGTAATTGCAACAGGTGTATCAAAGAACCTCGATGACTTGGAACAGCTCGAAGTGGAAGAACAGAAAGCCTTAATTCTAACGAAGGCTAAAGACCTGTGGAACAATCCCATTTTTAAAGAAAACTCTGGTGCCGGTATCCGAGGTACTACGAGGCTAACCAGGCTCCTTCCTATGGCTGAGGAGTTCTTCCAGCAATGAACAAGATCAGAAACCTCTCGATGCTCCAAGATTATCTTGATGGTGAGTTTTCTTGGCGAATTAAAGAGATAGCTAATTTAAAACTATCAATCTGTGGAATTGAACGAAAGATCATTATCAAAACGCTTATACGGCCTGCGATTCCCCTTCTTTATGCTCATTGGGAAGGCTTTGTAAAGAATGCCTCGATGAGTTATGTTAATTTTGTAGATTGCCAAGGCCTTCGTTACAGCGAGCTTTCGTATTGTTTTGTTGTTTTCGGTCTGAAGAAAAAGCTTAGTGAAGTGGCCCAATCAAAAAAATCACATATTAATGTTGCGGCGATAGAATTCTTGTTGTCTGAACTCAGTAGTAGAGCTCAATTAAAGATTGAAAGTGCTATTAACACAGAATCGAATCTAAACTCAAAAGTATTTGCGAATATCGCTCTTTCAATTGGAATAGACCCTGCAGCATATGAGACCAGGTACAACCTTATAGATGAAAGCCTTCTTGGAAGACGGAATAACATTGCTCATGGAGAGTATCTTGATCTGTCTGCAGGTGAATTAAGGAATCTGGCAGAGGAAATCATCGGTTTGCTTCGTCAATACAAGACCGATATAGAGAATGCGGCCGCAATGAACAAGTTTAAAAGAGATACCCCTGACTGCATGACCGGTTTGGTTATGATAACCTAAAACTGACCCACCTGACGGGCAAATGAGCACCGAAAAATGACCCACCCCCAGAACGATCTCTGGTAAGTTGGTCTGACAAGACCGACTTACCAGAGGGAAAGGGTGGTAACGATGGATCAGTACGAGTACAATGGCAATTTAGAGAGCATAAATGACTTTATTTTCAACCTTATATGTATTATATACATATAAACAATATGAATTCACATCCAAGGTTCGTAATAAATAAGACGGAAGAATTTATTCACCTTTCGCGTGCTCCAATAACTGAGGCAGTGATTGAGATCCGAGTTGTTCTGGAATCTCCATGGGATGAAAACCAGGTAGAAAGTCAACTTAAAGAAAGACTTCCTGAATATCCAGTCTTTACATCGCAAAAGGAATTCAAACAGGAATTCCAATTTGGCGTTTCATCGGAAGCGCCAGCCAAGCAGACATTTAAGGATATGGGATTAAAGGGGTTTCGCTTCAAGTCTGAAGACAACCACCATATTGCTCAGTTTAACAGAGATGGATTTGTTTTTAGCAGACTTCAACCGTATGCTGACTGGCAAGAATTTATTACCGAAGCACTTCGGTTATGGCAAATATACTCTGAGTTAACAAGACCACGCAAAGCGCTAAGGATTGGTCTTCGCTTCATCAACCGTTTGGCATGTCCTCTGGATAGTTTTGAGCTAACTGACTATCTTAGAATTGTTCCTGTCCCTCCCATTGGTTTGGACGTACCTTTTGCAGGTTTTTTGCATCATGAGACTCTAACGATACCAGAACACCCATATTTGATTAAAATCGTCAAAACAACACAACCACCGCAGGGACCCGAGGGGAAAGACGTAGGGTTAATAATTGATATCGATGTACTTAGAAACGATACATTTGATGCCAGTAGCGAGATAATAAAGGGATATCTGGAAGAGATGCGTTGGTTAAAAAATAAAGCATTTTTTGGATCCATAACGGATAGCTTGATGGAGGTTTTAAGATGACCATTGCCAGAGCTTCTTTTTGTGCCATGGATGCTTTAAACGAGAGTTCCTTGGGTTTCAGTGATACAGCAAGTATCCTCAGGTGGTTAAATGATGACCTTTGTGAATACTTAAGGGAACCGGTGTCCTTGGGATTGCAGCCTTTCGACGTTTTCAACGAACTCTTTGAACTGGCCGAAGAATGTGCTGAAGAGGGCTGGGATGGAGAAAATGCAAAACCTGTGACCAAAGCGGTTTTTGATGAAGGATTTCGTTTCCTTAGATCATTGCCTCTTCATACTGTTGTTCCTTCAGTCAGCGCAGAACCAGACGGACATATTGTATTTGAATGGTATCGTTCAACGTCGAGAGTGTTATCTGTAAGCATCGACTCTGAAGGCTTTCTTCATTATGCGGCCATAATCGGGTCACGGAAGGCTTATGGCACCGAACCCTTCACGGTTGGAATGCCTGAACCCATCATAGGTCTAATAGGGCAGGTTGTGCGGTAATGGCAAATGGTACAGTACCAGAAGAAATATCAGATACTGAAGAATTAGCCCGTTTTGTAGTGTTCAATAATTGGATACGCAACGATAATACTGTCAAACCAGAAGCATTCATGCCACACCCATATCTCGATTTGTCTGTGACACGACGTATAGGTTTATCTGGAGAAGAACTTTGGACTATTGGGAGAGCAGTAGCGGCAAAACGATCACGTCCGCTCCATGGGAGTGCCGATATAATTGTAGCCGTGGTTAAGAGCCAAGAACTTTTGGTGCAGTCGGCGCCTGTGGCTGAGAACTTAAATCATGCAAATGTCAAAGGATGGCCTACAAGTAAACCTGAACAAAAAATGAAGGCCCTCGAAATTGCAAACACAGCTATTTTCTCACGTTATACAACCTGAAAACCTTTAAGAGAAACACCCTATAATGCCTTATTGTGCACTTTCTCTGCGTCCATTTGAAATAACAAGAGGTAACGAAACTTATCTTGCGATTGTAACTATTTTGTAACCAATGACTGTCGAGGACCATGGTATATCCCCACTAAATGCCCTTTAGGGCCAAGGTAATTCCCCACCACCGGGGCCAAGGTAATTCCCCACTTGGCGGGGCCAGGTTAATTCCCCACTTTTTTGCCGGATGT